>JAAZFJ010000043.1 GCA_012511795.1 Syntrophomonadaceae bacterium | reverse complement strand
TTCCTGCCTGGTCAAAAGACCGGAGCGAAAACCAACCATTGGTAATTGCCGGAGGACCGGTGGTTTTTAATCCCGAACCATTTGCTGATTTTTTTGATGCCTTTCTAATTGGAGACGGAGAGGAAGCGCTGCCGGAACTGCTGGATATATGCTTTGCCACACGAGAACTGCCCCGCCAGGAGCGCTTGCTGGCTATGGCTCAAGTGGAAGGTGTTTATATTCCTTCTTTTTATCAGCCTGAATATGAAGAAGGTGCATTCAAAAAGTTAGTCCCGCTGGCTGCAGAAGTTCCGGGAAGGATCAAAAAGCGGGTCGTTACTGATTTTGACCAGGCATATTTTCCAAAAAGCCCCATTGTGCCTTACATGAATATCGTCCACGATCGGGCAGTCCTGGAAGTAATGAGAGGGTGTCAACGGGGATGCAGGTTTTGCCATGCGGGAATAATTTACAGGCCTGCACGGGAAAAAAAGGTTGAAACCTTACGCAGACAGGCTGAGGAACAGATCAAAAGCAGCGGATATGAAGAAGTTTCTTTAACTTCCCTTAGTTCATTGGATTATTCCGGAATAGGCAGCCTGGTAAAAAACCTGGTCAAAGATTATGGCAGTTGCGGCATTGGGGTATCACTGCCCTCCCTCAGGGTTGATGCATTTTCCATTGACCTGGCCAATGAAGTGCAAAAGGTGCGTAAAACTACTTTAACTCTGGCGCCGGAAGCAGGTACCCAGCGAATGCGGGATATTATCAACAAGAATATTACTGAAGAACAGCTCTTTGCAGCAGTAGAGGGTGCATTTAAGTCAGGTTGGCAGGCGATAAAGCTTTACTTTATGTTTGGTCTTCCTTATGAAACAGAAGATGATTTGGATGGTATAATAAGCCTCCTTAGTCAGGTTAAGTCAATAGGAGACAGGTATTCCCGCCGTCCGGTTGAAATCAAGGCCAGTATTGCAAACTATGTACCCAAAGCACATACTCCTTTCCAGTGGTACCGGCAAAACAGTGTAGAGGAGTTTGAAAACAAAAGGCATTATATGTTAAAGAACAGGCGCAAAGGAATTAAACTGGATTTTCATGACAGTCAGACAAGTTATTTGGAGGGGGTCATTGCCCGTGGTGACAGGAGAATAGCACCAGCTATTTTCAAAGCCTGGGAATATGGCTGCAAATTCGATGGATGGACAGAATATTTCCAATTTGATAAGTGGATCAAGGCCTTTGATGACTGCCAGATTGATCCCGATTTCTATACTGGACGGATCCGTGAAAGACAAGAAGTTTTCCCCTGGGATTTTATTGACATTGGTGTTACAAAGGACTTTTTATATGAGGAATATGAAAAAGCTCTGGATGAAGCTGTAACCATCGATTGCCGTCATGAAGGATGCAACGATTGCGGTATCTGCAGCGGGTTTGGCATTAATATGGAAATTGAAGAGGGGGAAGATCTTGAAGATTAGATGCGAATACTCAGTTAGTCCGGAACTGAAATTTCTGTCAAACCTGGATATGATGCATATGATGGAAAGAGCCTTACGCAGAGCTGATATCCCTTATGCACTTACTGAAGGATTCAATCCCCATATCAAGCTTTCTATGGGAACGGTTCTGCCGGTTGGTTTATGGGGAGAACGGGAATACTTTGATCTGGAATTAACAAAAGAAGTGAGTATAGACTGGTTTATAAAACAAATGGATTCAGTTTTGCCGGAACATATAAATATTATGCGGGCAATTGAAAACAACAGCCAGGAGTCATTGATGAAAACCATCAATGCAGCCTGTTATAGTTATAAAATTATTGGTCTTTCTGAATCTGAGGTAAAGCAAATTATTAATAATATGATGAATAAGTCTGAATTAACCATAGCCAGCCGGGGCAAAAAAAAGAACGTGGAAAAGAATCTAAAGCCAGGGATTTATGAAATTGAAGTGAAAGAACAAAATGATTCTGTTATTATAGATTTAACCGTAGCGGTTGGCGAGCCAGTCAATATAAGATTTGATGAGCTAAAGGACGTGTTGCTGCAGGCAGGTATTAAAGAATCAAACCTGGCAGATATATACCGCAAATCCAATTTGATAAAAAAATCAGCAAATTATTATACTCCCCTGGAAAAGGTGGTTTAATTTGACAAGAGAATTAATTGCGGAAGTTTATCCCTGGGAAGCACGGGTAGCAATAGTTGAAGACGGAAGATTAGCAGAAGTATTCTGGGCAGATGACAAAGAAAACGTAGGTAACATTTATAAAGGTAAGGTCAAAGATATCTTGCCGGGCCTTTCCTGTGCTTTTATAGATATTGGGCTTAATAAAAACGCCTTTATTTATTCGGGTGACATTGTTATCCCCGGTGTAAAAAAAGGGGTTAATGCGTTTAGCCTTTTAAAGACCGGACAGGACATCATGGTGCAGGTAAAAAAAGAGGCTTTTTCTGAAAAAGGAGCCAGGGTAACGGGTAATGTAACGATTCCCGGACATTTTTTGGTTCTGCTGCCATACCAAAATGAAATATCCATCTCAAGAAAAATTACCGATGATGTCAGGCGCAATGATTTACGAAACCTGATCGAGGAAAACCAGCATGATCACACCGGTATTATTTTGCGTACTGCTTGTCTGGAAGCTGAGGACAACGAAATATTGACGGAGTTAAATGATTTATGGCAGGCATGGCAGGAAATCCAGGGCAAATATGAAAAATCCAAAGCTCCCAATTTACTCTACGAAGATATCGATGTGTTGGAAAG
>JAAZFJ010000042.1 GCA_012511795.1 Syntrophomonadaceae bacterium | reverse complement strand
TTTTCACCCGGCACCTCCACATCTAGTACTGAGATATTCGGCTGTTTATTGGAGTTCTCGATTTTCACATTGATTACATCACTTACACTGCCGCTGTATCCATAATAAGTATTATAATTAACCGTTACATTGATGGGATATATTTTGGGCTTCACTGTTGCCGGGACCAACAGGTCGAAAGTAATGATATTACGTGACTTGGCTGTCAGGTGACTGGCATACTCCGTAATATTCATGCCATCGATGGAAAATGGAAAATCGGCACCACCAGCGGATATTACTACACTGATATCTTTGGCATCGGTGTGACTGGTGTTTTCAATAGGAATTTTCAGTTTAATTTTTTCACCGGCATTAAATACCGGCATGGCAGCATCTTTGCCGATAATGACCCGGGGGTTTTCTTCCGGTATCTGCCAGGGGTCATCATTAAGGTCTGCTGAAGCCATACCTGCAAAGCTAAAGGTCAACAAAAAAATCAGTAATAAAATAACGCCTTTTCTTTTCATCCTGTTTAACTCCTCTTAATCAGTTGTGATTGATCAATATTCCCGTCAAAAATATTGATTATCCGGTCTGCATAGCTGGCGATGTTGGAATCATGGGTGACCAGAACCAGGTTTTGCCCGTTTTCTCTGGTGATCTTCATCATCAGGCCCATGACTTCTGCGGTGGTCCGTGAATCAAGATTGCCGGTAGGTTCATCAGCAAAAATGATTTTAGGCTTTATGACAAATGCCCGGGCAATCCCCACCCGCTGCTGCTGTCCACCGCTTAATTGGGTGGGCCGGTGCTTGGCATGGGTTTTTATGCCAACGGCATCCAGCATCTGTAAAGCCATTCTTTCGCGTTTCTTTCTTTCTATTCCGCGGAAAATCAGGGGCAGGGCAACATTTTCCAGGGCAGTTAAAGCTGGCAGCAAATTATATGATTGAAAAATAAAACCTACATAATGCTGTCTGAATCTGGCTAACTGCCGCTCATTTAGTTTTACAATGTTACGCCCGAAGAGTTCAATATTACCCCGTGTTGGTTTTTCCAAGCCGGCGATCATATTTAACAAGGTGCTTTTGCCCGAACCTGATGTCCCCAGTATACAGGTAACTTCTCCATAATCCATAGTCATTGAAATATTATCCAGGGCTATTACTTTTTCTTCCCCTACCCGGTAAACTTTACGCAGATTTTCAATTTTAACCGCAGACAAATACGACTCCCCTCTCAGCCTTAATATCTAATAATAGTTAAAATTACCACAATACTTACACTTATATTAACATTTACTGCATATATGTAACGTCTAAATTATTTGTGAAGTTCCAGTTGAACCTTTAAGTGAGTTATGCCTCAAGTTATAAACAGGGTAAGTACCTTCCCCGATAAAGCAAAAGTTTAATTTAAGTTTCAATTTAAAAAGGAGGTTTCCTTTTTAGGAAGCCCCCTTAATCAGCATTTTGTAACTTCATTTTTAAATAAGCAGCCCTTCTGACTTTTTCCGATTATTATAAAGCGTCGTCAAGGCCTGTTGCTTACATTATGCAATCTTTTTGTCGGGTTTTTCTTTTTTGGTTTCCAGGATTTTTTTCAGTGATTCCTCAATGCCTTTTTCTATTTCGTCAATAGCCAGGGCAAAATGTGGATCTCTTTCTTTCATATTTACACCCCTTTCTATTTCAGGCATGGCAGGCCAATGCCTTTTTGTTCTAAATTGATGCCATTTGGAATCCTTTTGAGTACGATTTTATTCCTTATATCTATCTTTAGCTTTTCGTACTTAAACGGCACATCAGAAGCAATCTACATCTTTGTTTCCCTTTTCTATATTTTATTGTAAGATATTTCACAATCCAAATCAATGGATTAAATTATTTAATCCGCAATATCTTTATTCATATTTTTCAGTTTGGGAAAATTTGGCCCTTGTGCAAGGCCTTATGATATTGTTTTTAGCTTGCAAGGGCAAGTTGGCCTCGGCCGGATTGGTTTAAATGAGCCGCTCAACTGTTACGGTAAATAAAAAGATAACCTGAAATAAAAAAGCAGGGAAATTATTTCCCCTGCTTTTTTATTTCTTTGATGAGTCAATTATAAAACTAATGCTTAACCGAGTTTAGCCACATTCTTGCCGGCCAGATAACCGAAAGTAAAAGCACGTCCATGGCTGTTGCCAGGCAGGTTTACACAGTAATCATTGGCATAATAGTTTCCGGATGCATTACCTGCTGCATAAAGACCAGGAATAACATTCAGTTCTTCATCCAACACCTGCAAGTCAGTATTGACTTTTAGACCGCCCAGGGTGACCAGTAATGCAGTTCCCAGCGGAGCAGCATAGAAGGTCGGTTTTTCAATGGTCGTCAGGCAGGCTGCCCGCTTACCATAATCTTCATCTACGCCTTTTTTAGCCAGTTCGTTGTAGCGTTCTACCGTCTTCAGTAAATTATCCTTGGGAACACCCATCAGGTCTGCCAGTTCTTCCAATGTCTCAGCACTCTTGATATAGCCTTTTTCCACGTAAGTTTTTACATTTTCGGGATTGTGGAAGTTGGTACGCATATCCTTACAAGCTACAACTTTGAAGGAAGGAGCTTCTTCCGGCCATTTGGCATCCCAGACTGTCCAACGGGCATTGCCGGGCTGCTGGCGCTGAGAATTACACAGATAAGAATAAGGCAGCTCTTCGTTATGGTAACGGAGCCCTCTTTCATTGACGCTCAGCCAGGGCTGGCGCATCAAAGCATCAGCCAGGATGGGAGCACCCGGTACTGCAAAGTCAAAATACATGGGTGCATGAGGGAATTCATCCATAGCTGCCCCGATCCACATACCCATTTTTTGTCCGTCACCTGTATTGATGGGTCCGTTAACCATTTCGAACATGTTGGCATGAATGTATTTGGTGGAAGGTATGTAATGCTCACGCATTTCCTGGTCCGCATTATAGTCGCCGGAACAGAGAATTATACCTTTGGTACCAACGAATTTTTTGTAGTCTCCTTCTTCTCCTGCAATAACTGCTGTGACCCGCCCTTTATTGTTATCTTCGCGTACTAATTGAACAGCAGGAGTTTTGAAGCGAAGATCAACACCGGCATCCAAACATCCCTGTTTTAATGTATAGCGCATGGATGCGGTCCAGGGATCGGTTCCTGTTGGTGCATCAGCAATGGCAGCTTCACTGGGATCCATTCTGAAACTTAAGGTTGGGAAACCTTTTATTACAGTACCAGGGGTTGCGGTTTCATCCAGGGGTACCGGTTTGGGTTTGCAGCCATAACCTTCCGCTTTGGACATGATCCAGTCAGCTACCATACCGCTGTTGTCTGCCCAAAGGGATACAACTCTCTGATTGCCTTTATAAGCGTTGTAACGCATGATTTCCTGTATGGCTTCCAGCCCGTTGATTTCGTTGCCAATCTGCTTTTGCATCTTAGAGCCAATAGCACCATAGTCATTGCCGCGGAAATTAACATTATCAGTTTTTTCCAGCAGTATGACTTTCGCACCTTCTTCAGCAGCTGACATGGCGGCACACAATCCTGACATACCTCCGCCAACCACAATAATATCTGCAGTAACTGTTTCTTTAATGTCAGCATCAGCAATAGGCTCCGGGGCTTTTAAAAAGCTGGGAGTGCCATCCGGTGCATCAGGAGTATCAGTTGTATTTGGAGCCTCTCTTTCCTTGGGGCTGCAACCGATCAGCATACCGGCTGAACCAATTGCTACAGTACTGACTGCTGCTCCTTTAATAAATGTCCTTCTTGATACGCCATTCTTTTTTTCTTCGTTACTCATAAAATCTCCCCTTTCTCCATTTACACTCGCTAACTGTCATTTATCGCCGAATTATATAAAAACGGCGAATTATAAATCGAATTACAGACTACTTTAGAATATTATAATGGAATTTAATAACTTAAGTATAGCATACAAAGCATTTATATCATTAGATCCTTTAAAAATCTTATTATCAAATACTGTGAAACACACCAATAACGTTCCTTATTATATTGCTGCAGTTTGTTGGTGTTTTGTCTCCAAAACAAGACAGAATTACTGTATAATAATCTAAAGACAAATTTGGATTTTATGGCTAAAATAGAATAATAATTTCGCAAATTGTAGAATATGTTTTTGGGTTTCTTTTCCATAACAAAGCTGAAGGAGGGACTTTATAATGAGTATTAATACAAAACGTACCAGTTTCCGGGAAAAGTATCTGAACAAAAAAATAATACTTATGGTAATCGGAATAGGAATTGTGATAGGCGGTATAACTGCCGGGGCTCTGCTGAAGGCCAGCGAAAATCCTTCTTTCTGTGGCACCTGTCATATTATAAGGCCTTATTATGAATCATGGAATGAAGGAGTCCTTTTAGACCATAAACACGCTCAGGAAAACATTGAGTGTTTAGACTGTCATCACCGGTCTATTCCTGAGAAAGCAATGGAAGGCTTAAATTTTGTCACCGG
>JAAZFJ010000354.1 GCA_012511795.1 Syntrophomonadaceae bacterium | reverse complement strand
GGCAACCGTTGTGAAAAAGCCTGGGGCGGAGCAAAAAAAGAATCAAAGCTGCCAAACCTGTTTGATTATAAATATAAGCGGCTTTTTGCTTACGAACCTTTGGCCGCGGAAAATGCCCCCCGGGGAACAATTGGTATTCCCAGGGTTTTGAATATGTATGAAAACTATCCCTTCTGGTTTACCTTTTTTGATCGTCTGGGTTTCAGAGTGGTGCTTTCCCCCCATTCGTCCAAGGAGATTTACGAGCTGGGACATGAAACGATCCCATCTGAATCAGCCTGTTACCCGGCTAAAATCACTCATGGACATGTTGCTGCCCTTATAAAAGCAGGTATTAAAACCATCTTTTATCCTTCGGTGGTATTTGAACGGCAGGAACAGGAGCAAGCTGTGAACCGTTTTAACTGTCCCATGGTTATTTCTTATCCGGAAGTGATCAAGAATAATATGGATATGATAGCGGAACAGGATGTAAATTATCTAAATCCTTTTCTGCCTTATGATAATAAAAAAAGGCTGGCTGAAAGGTTGTATGAAGAATTGGCCGGCTATCAGATTCCCAGAAGGGAAATCAAGCGGGCCCTTGAAGCTGCCTGGGCTGAGGATGAAAAGTTTAAAGCTGATATGCATAGCAAAGGCGAGGAAACCCTGCGATATCTTAAGGAGACCGGACAAAAGGGAATTATCCTGGCCGGTCGGCCTTATCATATCGATCCCGAAATCCACCATGGCATTTCGGAACTTATTAATCAATACGGGATGGCAGTTTTAACTGAAGATTCGGTGGCCTGGATGGGAGAAGTGGAAAGACCGCTTAGAGTAGTTGACCAGTGGATGTATCATTCCCGGCTGTATGCCGCTGCCAGTCTGGCAGCCAGGGATGAGTCGCTGGAACTCGTTCAGCTCAATTCCTTTGGCTGTGGCCTGGATGCCATCACCACCGACCAGGTTGAAGAGCTCCTGCATCAGTACGGAAAAATCTATACGGTTTTAAAAATAGATGAAGGCAGTAATTTAGGTGCTGCCCGCATTAGGATCCGCTCCCTGAAAGCTGCGATGGAAGAACGGGACGAAGAAGGATTTAAGCCGCATAGAATCAAAGAATGGCCAAAACGGGTAATTTTTACGAAAGAAATGAAAAAACAGCACACCATCCTGTGCCCGCAAATGGCACCGCTGCATTTTGAGTTTCTGGAGCCGGTTTTTGCCAGTGAAGGCTATCAGGTGAAACTGCTCGCTGATGCCAGGGCCAGTGCCATCGATGAAGGTTTGAGATACGTGCACAATGATGCCTGCTATCCAACCATAATAGTGGTGGGGCAGCTAATCGAAGCGCTGAAATCCGGTGAATACGACCTGGATAACACCTCGGTGTTTATGTCCCAGACTGGAGGGGGATGCCGCGCCACCAATTATATTGGCTTGCTGCGTAAGGCTATGGCAGAAGCCGGATTTGGACATGTGCCGGTTATCTCTGTGAATATTGCCGGAATGGAGAAGAATCCAGGCTTTAAATTGAACTGGAGCCTGACCAAAAAAGTAGTAATGGGCTTGATCTACGGAGATTTATTGATGCGAGTCCTGTACCGGGTCAGACCGTATGAAAAAATCCCGGGTTCTGCCAATTTACTGTATAAAAAGTGGGTAGAAAAGGCAACTGCTCAGTTGGTCACCGGGGAGCGCAAGCTTTTTGATCAATGTATAAGAGAAATTATCCGGGATTTTGACCGCCTGGAAATCAACGATAAAAGAAAACCACGGGTGGGGGTAGTAGGAGAGATACTGGTTAAATATCATCCTACTGCCAACAATAATGTGGTAGGTATCATTGAGTCTGAAGGGGCGGAAGCGGTGGTCCCGGATATGCTGGACTTCTTTCTTTATTCCCTGGCTGACCCCATCTACCATTATGAGAAGCTGGCCGGCAGCCGTAAGAAAAAAATAACATCCCAATTGGTAATCAACTTGCTGGAAAAAGCACGCCGCACTGCAGTGGAAGCTTTACGGGAAAGCAGCCGCTTTGATACTCCCGTATCAATAGAGTATATGGCCGAACTGGCTAAACCGATCCTGCAGCTGGGTCATCATACTGGTGAAGGCTGGTTTTTAACGGCGGAGATGATCGAATTGATCAAAAGCGGCACCCCCAATATAATATGCATTCAGCCCTTTGCCTGCCTGCCTAACCATGTGACAGGAAAAGGTATGATCAAGGCCATTAAAAAACATTATCCCCAGGCCAATATTACTGCAGTTGACTATGACCCGGGGGCCAGCGAGGTGAACCAGCTAAACCGTATCAAACTCATGCTGGCGGTGGCCTTTAAGAATATGAAAGATACCGGTGAAATGTCTCTGCCTCCTGCAGTAAAAGGTGGAAGCGGCAGCTATGAAGAAGCTGTAAGAATACCGGTGGATATGATCAATAAGGTGAATTCAACCAGTACCAGGGCAGAATAAAAAGCAGTTAAAGGAGTATGACATGTTAGATGTTTACAGCCTGATAAGCTTAATACTACTTGCGATTGCTGTTTTATTGCTAGTTTTGTTGTTAATCCGCAGCAATCGGGATAATAGTGACCAAAAACTGAAACAGGAACTGGAGGTTCTGCTTCAAAACCAGGACAGGCTGGAGAAAATATTAAAGGAAGAAATAAGCATAAACCGCCGGGAAACAAGCGATAGTGCCCAAAGAAACCGGGAAGAGCAAGCTCTCTCCCTGAAAAATTTAAGCGAATCCTTGCTTCATCAGATGCATCAAAATGCAGTGCTCCAGAATGAACAACTGGAATCCTTTTCCCGCCAGCTTAACAATCTTACCCTGAGCAATGAACAAAGAATGGAAACTGTACGGCAGACCATTGAAGCAAGACTTAAATCTTTACAGGAAGACAACAGCAAGAAACTGGAACTGATGAGAGCCACCGTGGATGAAAAGCTCCATGCTACTTTGGAAAAGCGGCTTGGTGAATCTTTTCAACTGGTAAGTGAAAGGCTTGAACTGGTACATAAAGGCCTGGGTGAGATGCAGGTACTGGCGTCCGGGGTGGGAGACTTGAAAAAGGTATTATCAAATGTTAAAACCCGTGGAATATGGGGAGAGATACAATTGGGCAATATCCTGGAGATGCTTCTGACCCCCGAGCAATATGCAATGAATGTAGCTACCAAACATGACAGCAATGACCGGGTGGAGTTTGCCGTAAGACTGCCGGGGCGGGGAGAGGCCGGGGAAGAAGTATGGCTTCCCATTGATGCTAAATTCCCCCTGGAAGATTATCAGCGTTATATAGATGCCTGTGAAGAAGGAAACCAAACTCAGGCCAGTGAAGCTGCCAAACAAATGGAAATCAAGATCAAGGGACAGGCAAAATATATTCAGGAAAAGTACCTGGACCCGCCCTATACTACTGATTTTGCTATTTTATTTTTACCCACTGAAAGCCTCTATGCTGAAGTGGTACGCAGGCCGGGCCTGATCGAAGAATTACAGCAAAAGTACCGGGTCAATATAACCGGGCCCAGTACTATGGCGGCTTTCCTCAACAGCCTTTCCCTGGGCTTTAAGACACTGGCCATAGAGAAACGTTCCAGTGAGGTGTGGATGCTCTTAGGGGAAGTGAAAAAGGAATTCAGCCAGTTTGGAAATATTTTGGATAAGACCAAGAAGAAATTACAGGAAGCCAGCAATCATATCGACAAAGCTGCTGTCAGGACCAGGGCGATAGAAAGAAAACTGCGGGATGTCCAGGCCCTTCCCGGTGAGGAGGAGACTCTGGAAATCGCCGCAGCTTACGACGAAGAAGAATAAAATACTAACAGATGATATTAAGAATCTTAGGCATGATGCTAAATTCTGCATTTAAAACACCGGGCTGTTCCCCGTCAACCTCCAATAAGACTCTTTCCGTCGAAACAGCTTTAACTTTTGTACCCTTAAAACAGCTGACATTCGGATCGTGTACATGGGCACCGCTGTATATGGTAGGCAGGCTCTGGAGCAGCTTCGTCTTTGGCATTCCTTTGACCAAAATTATTTCAAAAATGCCATCATCTATAACAGCCTCTGGAGCGATCTGCATGCTGCCGCCGAAATACTGCCCATTGGCAACAGCTACCGCAGTG
>JAAZFJ010000353.1 GCA_012511795.1 Syntrophomonadaceae bacterium | reverse complement strand
TAAATCAGCGGCAGGATTTTTGCTGCAAATGTTACCACCTACCGTAGCACGGTTACGCAGCTCAGGTGAACCCACATATCCAGCCGCAAGAATCAAGTCCGGTGCTGCATCAGCAATTATTTCACTGCGAATAAGTTCATCCAGTGTAACAGCCGGGCCAATTAGAAGATTGTCATCTTCGCGGCTTATACTTTTAAATTCTTTAATATCCTTTATGTCAACAAAGACTAAATCATTTGTCTTATTGCGCCGAATAGCTCGGGTCTTCTGCATTATATCAGTCCCCCCAGCCAAAATCCGGGCAGCCGGTTGGTTCTGATCCAATGCTTGTAATGCCTGGTCCAGATTCTCAACCTTTATATAACCTGCAATCAAATTCTCGCCCCTCCTTTATTGAAATAAACATAGCAACAGGGCAGCAACTGCCCTGCTACTATATTTTTTATCGGGTTATTTATTCTTTCCCAATGCTGCAAGCACTTTCTGAGGAGTAATAGGTATTTCATTAAACCAAATGCCGGTAGCTTCATGAATTGCTGATATAATGGCACCTGCCATTGGGAAGTGAGCTGCTTCACCCATCCCAATCGCGCCAAAAGGTCCTGGGCCTTGTGGTATCTCAATTACATATGATTCCATATCCAGGGGTACATCAGTGGAGCGGGGCATCGGATAATCCTTATAGGATATGGTTTCGCCGGTTATATATTCTTCCATCAGAGCATATCCCACACCCATCCCGATTCCGCCTTCCATCTGACCTTCCATGGCCAGGCGGTTGATAGCTTTACCGCATTGGAAAGCAACAGCGGCATTAAGCACTTTAACTTTTCCGGTTTCAGTGTTAACTTCAACTTCAACCTGGCATGCGCCATAAGTGGAAACAGCATAAAGTTTACCTTGACCGGTTTCCGGATCCAACCCTTCCATTTCAATGGAGAATTCACCGAAACCACCAAGTTCATAACCTTTGCGTTTCAAATCAGCAAAAGATATTTTCTCTTCCGGTTGTTCCTTAAGGAAGACAAAACCTTCTTTGGTGTCAAGCTCGTCAGCGTTAGCTTCCAGTTCTATAGCAGCAGCTGCAAACAATTTCTTCTTCAAATCCTCACAAGCCATTAAAGTTGCATTTCCGGTATAAAAAGTATGCTTGCTGGCACAGGTAAGGTCAGAGTCCGGACATTTGAGAGAGTCGCCAGCTTGTACTTCGATCTGGTCCAAAGTCATATCCATGGCTTCTCCGGCAATAAGGCCTACAACCGTGCTGACTCCCTGTCCTATATCAGAAGCGCCTTCTCTGACCAACAGTTTTCCATTATCCATAACATCTACGTTGCAGCGTGAAAGGTTTAAAAGACCGGTTTTGCCTATTCCATACCAGGTAGTTGCAAAGCCCTTGCCCCGTTTGATATGAGCGGGCAGTTTGGCTAATTCTTCCGGAGCCGTCATTTTGTTAGTTTTCTTGGCCCAGTGATCCTGGATAACTTCAATAACTTCTTTAAAACCGGGCTCATCTTCAATCAACTGACCTGTTGCAGTACGTACACCTTTTAAGAAACCATTCTTCTTGGCAAACTCAAGGATATCAAATCCCATTTTTTTGCAGATCTTATTCATATGAGCTTCAATGGCAAAGCACATCTGAGAAGCACCGAAACCGCGCATGGCAGATGAGGGAGTATTATTGGTAAGGGCTATTTTACCCAGGATTTTAACATTATCAATGTCATAAGCACCATAAGAGTGAACTATAGCGCGCATAAGAACGCCAGGGCTGGCCAGGGCATAGGCTCCGCCGTCTCCCAGGACCTCACCGTAATGAGCTACTATTCTGCCCTCTTTGGTAACACCAGTTTTTAATTTAATATGGAAGGGGTGTCTCTTTACTTGGCCGTAAAAGTTTTCTTCCGCAGTAAATTGCAGCTTTACCGGGCATTGTGCTTTGTAAACCGCCAGCCCTAAAAGCAACTGATGAAAAGGGTCAATACGGGCACCAAAGCCGCCCCCGGTTCCATCTTCAACAACACGTACTTCATCAGTTCCCAACCCTAGTACACGGGCAATCTCGTCCCGATGGTAATGAGGTGCCTGTCCGCTGCACCAGAGTGAAACTCGGCCCTCGTCATCAATGTAGCCTATACCGCAATCCGGTTCCAGATATCCATGGGCATTGGCAGGTGCGTAATAATCACATTCCTCTATATAGTCCGCCAGTTTGAATCCTTCCTCTATATCACCTTTGACCAGGTTCTGCGTGCATTGAACATTACCGGGATAATCATCTTCCTGTACTTCAGGGGCGCCAGGTTTGAGTGCATCAAAGGGATCAGTAACTGCCGGCAGTACTTCATAATCAACTTTAATTTTTTCCAGTGCCTTTTCCGCAATTTCCTCGGTACGGGCAACAACAATGGCTACCGGTTCTTTCCAGTAACGTACTTTTTCATCAGCTATAGCCCGGGTATCCTGAAAAATGTACTTAACCCGGTTTACACCTTTAATATCTTTGGAGGTCACTACACAGACTACGCCATGCATAGCTTCCGCTTCACTGGCATCGATATTTAGTATCCGGGCGTGATAATGGGGACTGCGCAGAACTTTGGCATAACACATGTCCTCCATGTAAAAATCTGTGCCAAACTGCAATGTGCCGGTTACTTTAGGCCAGGAATTAAGCTGGGGAATACGCCCGCCCAGACGCAGATCTTTTATATCCGGTTCTTTATAAGCATCGGGATTCTTTCTTAATTCAGCTGCCAGCATAATTCCATCAATAATTTTTTTATATCCGGTGCATCTGCAAAGATTACGCTTAATGGCCTTGCGAGCTTCTTCACGGGTTGGATCGGGATTTCTGTCCAAAAGGGATTTAGTAGTTAATATCATACCCGGAGTACAGTATCCGCACTGGGCAGCACCTACAGCCACAAAAGCCCT
>JAAZFJ010000352.1 GCA_012511795.1 Syntrophomonadaceae bacterium | reverse complement strand
CTGTTGTAGGCGGAATTATGGCAGCAGCCATTTCATTATGGAATAAGAAACTAGGTCAGGTTATTTTTAACATTTTGATGCAATTTACGACCGGACAGTTTAAAATAGAAGAGGGAGAAAAGTCCCCATTATCATCGGGACTATCATTCCCTTATGGTATCGCAATAATGATTGGAACCTGTATAGCTTACTGGTTCAGGTATAGAGGTGGTTTTTAATGCTGCGTAATAAAAAAGGGCAGGGACTGGTGGAAATGGCACTGGTGTTGCCTATTTTGCTATTTATTTTGATGGGAATAATTGAATTTGGCTGGATTTTTGCCAGCAAACTCGAACTGCAGCATGCAACTCGTGATCTTGCCAGATATTCTGCTATTAATATAACAGACAAAGGTATAGACGACGAAGATTTTAAAGCTGGAAAGAAAAATCTTATAGAGAATAATTTGGTTTTAGTTAAAGCTTTACCGGCTGATTTTATAGTAACTCCAGGGGTCGGCTTAGTCACGATAGAGGTTGACTATAACTTGCCTTTTTTGACTCCATTAGGGCCTCTTTCGAAAATATTTGTTCCGGATTCCACACTCTTAGAGGGAGATAAATATAAAAACGGTTTTCCTCTGCATACTAAAATGGTAATGAGATCCGAAACTTGATGAGTAGGAGGTTATTATAAATGCGCAAACTCTGGAAAGATGAGAAAGGCTCGGTATTATTATTAACTGCAGTTGCTATGGTTGTAATTTTCGGTTTCGCTGCTCTAGCGATTGATGGCGGCAACTTATATCATCAACATATGAAGCTGCAGGATATAGCAGATGCTTGTGCATTAGCAGGTGCTCAGGAACTTGCAAAAGGCAGTGAAGAAGATGAAGCAACTAAAGTAGCAAAGAAATATGCTGATAATAACGGCATTATATTTGAAAAAATAGATGACCTAAATAATAGCGACAGTAAAGCGAATATAAAATTGGGTGATGATACAGGTACCATAAAAATTTCTTTAATAGATGACAATAAAGTTAAAGTAGAATTAAATGTTAATACTAAAAACTTTTTTGCCGGAGTGTTAGGTTTTACCAGTTCTGATGTAGCTGTAGCCTCTGTTGCCAAGTATGGGGTTGCACAACAGCAGATAGAGGGAGTTTTCCCCTTGGCATTTATACCGGATGATAAGGTAGAGTATAAGACCGGAAAGGAAATTGAGTTATTATTTAAGGAGGCTGACAAAGGCAATTATGGTTACCTTGATTTCAATCATAAAAAACCATATTTAAGTGACCAGAAATTTGAGGAAACACTGGAAGAAGGTCTTGATGGCCCTCTGTCAATAGGTCAGGACATTTATACACAGACGGGAAATGAAATAAAGAAACTGGTAGAAGCTTTTGCGGCCAAAGGCCGATTGCTTGCACCTAAAAGTTATAAGGTTAAAAATCAGCATCCAGTTTGTAAATGTACCTATAATGATTATGACGAGGACTGTCCTCGAGTTATTACTATAGTTATGGTTGACAAAGATGTCAAGTTTAACGGAAAAACAGAGGTTCAAATTAAGGGCTTTGTGAAAATTTTCGTTGAAGGGCTGGAATCTGGTGATAAACCAAGTGACAAGGATACATTGAATGTGAAATATTTAGAGACTGTTGATCTAGGCAGTCCACTTGGTGAAGGTGATGATGATGGCATGATTAAAGCAGTCAGACTTGTTGAATAAAGGGGAGGGTATGTAAGTGAATTTTGAATCTAAGACCTGGGTGGCATTAACAGTGATCGTGGCATTGATAACCATGGGACTGGTATATAGCTATTTGAAGGGGTTCCAGGAGGAGACTGGTGAATTCAAAGAGGCAGTTGCGGCAATGGTTAAAATCGATGAAGGAACCAAGCTGACTCCTGAAATGCTTAAAACAGTGAAAATCCCTTCTAAATATTTACATAACCAGGCAGTTACTGATCCCCAGGATATCGTTGGCATGTACACCAATGTGGATCTATGGGCAGATGAAATTATTTTACAAGGGCAGGTGGCCTCCTCAGATAACAGCAGTGAGATGCCCTATAAGATACCTGCCGGAATGAGAGCAGTGACTATTGCTGTTGAT
>JAAZFJ010000351.1 GCA_012511795.1 Syntrophomonadaceae bacterium | reverse complement strand
TCCTAATTTTCATGTTAGCCTATAAACAAAACTGGAATCCTTTTGCAGTTGATGGAAACGAAGACACCGAACTTTCTGTCCCGGCTGTCAGTGAGGAGATGCAAAAAGCATTTGATGCCGGGCAGGGTGTCTGGCTTGTATTCAGTTCTGATACCTGACCTGCTTGTGTCGAATTAGACAAAATTGCCGGTCCGGTAAGACTTGAATATAAGGAGAAAGTTGCATATATCAAAGTTGATGTGAATGATTCCAATAATAGAGAGTTGCTTCAGCAATACCCTGTAAGTTATATACCAGCTAGTTTTATTATGGATAAGAATGGCAAGCTCAGTTTTAGTGCTGTGGGAGTTTTAAAGCAAGATGAAATAAGGGCAGAGCTGGACAAGGTGGTTAGTAATTAGTGGAATTTATAAATGAATTAGCTCCACAGTTGTTAAGTTCTGTGTCGATATTAGGTTATATCCTGGTTTTTGCGGCTGGCATCATTACCAGCATTGGTCCCTGTAATTTAAGTATTATGCCTGTACTTATTGCATATGTAGGCGGAAGCGAAATTGGGCGCAAGCGCGGTTTCGCTCTTTCTTGTTTTTTTACCCTGGGAACCGCTGTAACTTTTATGCTTTTGGGAATGATCATTGCTGCAGTTGGAGGAATTTTTGGCACCAGTCAAAGTTTCATTTACTATTTTGTGGCAGCAATATGCCTGATAATTGGTTTGAATTTGACAGGTGTATTAAAGTTTAATATTAATTTCGGCGGCAGTTTGTTGAACAGGACAGGGGAGAAAAAGGGAATATGGGGCAGTTTTTTACTTGGAATGGTTATGGGGTTGGTAGGATCTCAGTGCGGGACTCCAATCCTTTTAATAATACTGACGCTGGCTTTTGCCAGTGGACAGTGGCTTTACGGTACAACCTTACTGTTTGTTTATGCTCTGGGCCGCGGGGTACCTCTTGTTGTGGCAGGTACTTTTACTTCATTATTAACTCGCATGGAATTTTTCGCCAGGTTAAGTAGCACTTTGGACAAAGCAGCAGGCTTTATAATTATTATAATGGGTCTTTATTTTGCTTGGCTGGCCTGATATGTAACATTTCTTTTTAAACCTGTGGATTTCTCAATATAATAATTTTATACAAATGGTAAGATTTAGCAGGAATTTTGTTAAATTGCCGCGAATTTTTATCAGATATGCGATTTAACTCGCTATGTTATCGGGTAGGAGGAGAGTAGTGAAGAGCATCGGTGTCAAGTTAATGATTGGATTTGCTCTGGTAATAATGCTCGTCTGCATAGGCTTGGGTTATATTGCATCGTTACGTGCCAGCTATGCATTGCGGCAGACTGCAGTCGAAAATCTCATGACTCGTGCTGAAGACGGCGGTAAACTGATCATCAATAATATTGAATCTCATTTGGGAATTTTAGAAACAGTTGCCGCGCGAAATGTTATTCGCAGTATGGATTGGAATCAGCAGCTTCCAGTATTGATACAAGAAGCGAAAAGGTTGAATTTCAAGTCTTTGGGTATAGCTGCACCAGATGGTGTAATACGTTATTCTGATGGTACATCGGCACAAATCGGCAATGAAGATTATTTTGAAAATGCATTAAAAGGGGAGAAGAGTTTCTCTATTACAATGCACAGTGAAGATAATGCAACAGTATTGGCATTTGCTGTTCCTGTTGATGTCGACGGACAAGCAACAGGGGTTTTGGTGGGATTAAAGGATGCAGGAACTATCAGTCGGATATGCAATGAAATTACCTATGGTCATAATGGGTATTCATTTGTTATAAATCAACCGGGGATGATTTTGTCTTATCCTGATGCATCATTGCTTTATAAAAAGTATGATAAGCTATCCAGTGATTATTCCGATCTGATCTGGTTTATGAACTCTATTACCTTTGGAGCGATTGGCAATGGCAATTTCAAATTAACAGATGGTTATGATATGATAGCTGGTTACGCTCCAATCAATAAAACCAACTGGATGATCATTGTGGCTGCTGATGAAAATGAGTTGTTATCCGGTGTAAAGTCATTAAACCGATCGATCGCAATTGCTTCGATTTTTGCCATCTTATTAGGCATCCTTTTTGCATTTCAATTCGGCCGAAATATCAGCCGGCCTATGAATATTATTACCGGTTATTATCTGAAAACTGCTGAAGGTGATTTCAGCCGCCGGCTCAACAGTACTTGGACAGGCAGGAAAGATGAACTTGGGGCTTTGGCCTTGGGCTATAATATGATCAATTTTAATATCGGCAAAATTGTTGATGAACTTGCTCAAAGTGAACAAAAATTAAGACAAATCACAGATAATATGACAGATCTTATCAGCCAGATCGACGAAGATGGAAAGTTAGTGTATGTAAGCCCTTCCCATTTTTCTGTAACCGGATGGAAACCTGAAGAACTGGTGGGAAAGATCGCTTTTGAATTACATCATCCTGATGATGCTGAAAATTCAATAAAGGCTTTTAGGGATAGTATGATAACCGGACAACCGGGTCGGTGTGAATTCCGCTTTAAAACAAAGCAGGGTACCTACAAGTGGCTTGAGGGTATGGGGAAAGCTATCTTTAATGATGAAGGAGCAGCACTGGGAGCATTGATCACAGCACGGGAAATTGAAGAACGAAAAAAAGCGGAAATGGAAATGCAATACATGGCCAACCATGATGTACTGACGAAACTATATAATCGCAGCTTTTTTGAACGCAGACTCTCATGGCTGGATAAGCATGGAACGGTGCCGGTTGCTGTCCTGGTATGTGATGTTGATGGGTTGAAACTGGTAAATGATACAATGGGCCATCCAGCTGGTGACCAGTTACTCATGGCATCAGCCCGCCTCCTATATATCAACTGTCCAAGAGAAGCAACGATTGCCCGTATCGGTGGTGATGAATTTGCTGTTTTGCTGCCGGGGTATAATCATGAACACTTCAATTTTTTGTTTGATTCCCTGCGTATAGCGATAAAGGAATATAACGACAATGCGTCCGATATGCCCATAAGTATTTCCATGGGTTATGCCATACGAGTCAGCCCTAAAGAAGAACTGCTGGATACATTAAAAAAGGCTGAAGAGACAATGTACAGGGAAAAACTGATGCACAGCCGCAGTAATAGGAGTGCGATCGTAGAGGTGGTTATGAGAGCATTGGAAGCGCGTGATTACATTACTGAAGGTCATGCAGACCGGCTTCAGCAAATCGTGACAGCATTGGCTGAATCAATTGGGATGCATGAACATAAGATAAACGATTTGTGTTTGTTCGCCCGTTTCCATGATATCGGCAAAGTTGGCGTTCCAGACCATATACTCTTTAAGGCGGATAAATTAACGCCTGTGGAATTTGCTGAAATGAAAAAGCATAGTGAAATAGGTTACAGGATTGCCCAATCTTCTCCAGATCTGATCCATATTGCCGATTGGATATTAAAACATCATGAGTGGTGGGATGGGTCAGGTTATCCTTTAGGTTTAAAAGGCGGTGAAATTCCTCTGGAGTGCCGGGTGCTGGCCATTGCAGATGCTTTTGATGCCATGAGCAATGACAGGCCATATCGGAAAGCCAAGGAATTAGAAGAAATAAAGGTTGAACTGCGAAAATTTGCCGGGGTTCAGTTTGATCCGATTTTAATTGAATACTTTTTAAATATTTTAGAAAATCATGATTTTTCATAAAAAAAAGGGCAGTGTTACGAGTCAACACTGCCCTTTTTAAGTTGATATTTTTAGCGCAGGATATATTCCATTCCTTCGCCTATCATAACTAATGCGCCATCCTGGTTGACACATTTGGTTTCGATTTTCACCATGTTTTTCTCATCAATTTTTTCAATTATCGTACCGGTAGCAGTAACCGTGTCACCAATATAAACCGGCTTTAAGAATTTGATCGATTGGTTTGCATAAACATGTCCAAATGTAACCTGAGTGATAACATTGGATACTAAACCCAAAACCAAAACCCCAGGCACTAAAACCTTGCCAAAACGTGTGGTTTTACTGTATTCCTGATCGATGTGAATAGGATTCATATCACCTGTTAATCCAACCCATAATACTACATCAGTTTCTGTCATAGTTTTGGTAAAGCTGGCTGTATCTCCAACTTTCATATCTTCCCATTTTCTTACTTTATTTTCGTAGCTCATGAATAAACCCCCAATCTTAAATGGTTTATTACTGATTATCTGAGAATGTTGTTGGCGATAACAACCCTTTGAATTTCGCTGGTTCCTTCATATAGTTCTGTGATTTTAGCGTCTCTCATCATGCGTTCAACCGGATATTCACGGGTATAACCATAGCCGCCGTGAATTTGGACAGCCTGGTTTGCTACCCAGTTGGCGGTTTCAGATGCCTTTAGTTTTGCCATGGCGGCATCAACAGCATAGTTCATATTATTGCTTTTACGCCAGGCAGCATCATAGGTTAGCATGCGTGAGGCTTTTATTTCTAAAGCCATATCTGCCAGTTTAAATTGAATAGCCTGTAAAGCGGAAATAGGTTTGCCAAACTGGACTCTGGTTTTGGCATAATTCATGGCTTCTTCATAAGCACCCTGGGCTATACCTACTGATTGTGCAGCAATTCCAATACGGCCTCCATCTAATGTAGCCATGGCGATTTTAAAGCCTTCTCCTTCTTTGCCCAGTAAGTTTTCTTTAGGTACCACGCAGTCTTCAAATATTAAATCGCAGTTCTGTGTTCCCCTTAGTCCCATTTTCTTTTCAAATTTACCGAATGTGAATCCGGGGGAGCCTTTTTCAACTATGAAAGCACTAAAGGCTCTGCTTTTTAGTTCAGCCGGGCCGGTACGGGCAAATACTACATATATTTCAGAAGCTTCTGCATTGGTGATAAATATTTTGCGGCCGTTTAAAATATAGTTGTCACCGTCAAGTACAGCTTTACAAGTCATACCCATGGCATCACTGCCGGCATTGGGTTCAGTTAAGCCGAAAGCTCCCATTTTCTCACCGGTAGCCAGTGGAACCAGGAATTTTTGTTTTTGCTCCTCAGTCCCGAAATTATAAATAGGCCAGGCGCCAAGGCTTACATGAGCAGACAGGGTATCAGCAGCGGATGGATCAATCCTTCCTAATTCTTCTACTGCAATAGCATAAGCTATATAATCTATACCTGCTCCGCCATATTCAGCTTCGTAAGGAATACCGGTTAAACCTAATTCAGCCATCTGGTCAAAGACAGCCCGATCAAAGTATTCCCGTTCGTCGCGGTCTGCTACATTTGGTTTTAGTACATTCTCTGCAAAGTCTCTTACTGATGTGCGAATCATTTCATATTCGCTGGTTAAATTGAAATCCATTATTACTCCTCCTAACGTTAAATAAAATAGGACTGTAGGAGCAGACTAGGCTCCATAATATAGTTTATTGGCTTTAGCCAAAATCTCATCTCTGAAATCAGGGTGACTGATTGCTGCTAATGCTTTTAGCCTCTGAAGGTTTGTCTTTGCTGATAACTTGGCAATACCATATTCGGTGACTACATAGTCCACTTCATTACGGGTTGTAGTTACTGCAGTTCCTTCATATAAAGAAGGAACGATCCTGCTCACCTTGCCGCCGGAAGCTGTGGAAGATATGGCAATGATCGACTTCCCTCCGCCAACGGATCGCTTAGCTCCGCGGATAAAGTCAATCTGTCCGCCAACTCCGCTGAATTGTTTAGGGCCTAAGGTATCCGCTGCCACCTGTCCCAAAACATCAACCTGCAAAGCAGAATTGATGGAAACCAGTTTATAGTTTTGAGCTATGATCCAAGGATCGTTAACATAGTGTTCCGGGTGCATTTCTATTATGGGGTTATCATCAGCCCATTTATATAATGCTTTAGTACCCATCATAAAAGTTGAGATGATTTTATTGGGATGGATGGTTTTTCTGGCACCATTAATAATCTCTTTTTCAACCAATGGGATGATGCCGTCAGAAAACATTTCGGTGTGAATTCCCAAATCCCGCTTATTATCCAGAGCTGCCAAAACAGCATCGGGAATAGCACCTATCCCCATTTGCAGGGTTGAACCATCTTCTATTAATTCGGCACAGTAGTTGCCAATGCTCTTTTCTACGTCGGTCTGTTTGACAGGCATAACTTCCATTAGATCATCATCAGATAGCACGAAATGCGCAATTTCTTTAACTGATAAAAAGCTCTCGCCATGAGTCCTGGGCATGTTAGAGTTAACTTCAGCAATTATCATTTTAGCCATTTTTGCAGCGGGATAAGAATAATCTACTGAAATTCCCATACTGCAGTAACCATTTTTATCAGGAGGACTCACAGTTATTAATGCAACATCAACGGGTATATGTCCTTCCAAAAAAAGCGCCGGAGTTTCTGAAATAAAACGAGGCATGTAATCAGCCCGACCTTCATGGATCGCTTTGCGTGAGTTGGGACCGCCAAACAAGGATATATGACGGAAGTGTTCTTCCATACCGGGTTGGGCATACAAGCATTCCCCCATTCCTACACGATGTATAACTTTCACATCGTGTAATTCCGCATAACGCTCACTCATTGCCTTGGTCAATGATCTGGGTTCTCCACAGGCGTGAGCAACTACAACATGATCTCCGGATTTGATTTCCTTTACGGCTTCCTGGGGAGTACAAATCCTGCTTTGATAATAATCCTGCCATTGTAACAATCTAATTCCCCCTAATAGTATGTTGATTATTGATGAAAATTTTTGCTGATTACTAGTTCGTTATTTCTGGAGAATAAAAATTCCTGGAGGTTTATAAAGTACGCTTTCTAGTTTAATTTCCCACTGTCAGAGATAATTATGCGGCAATAAGTTTAATGTTTGCCAGATTGGAGGATTTTAATAATCTTTCTGCTTATGACAAATATGATTTATGCCTATCCAATTCAAAGAAATCATTTGCCAGCAAACTCATAAACATTGCACAACTCAGAATTGGTATTCTTGCATTAAGAAGCATCAATAATATTTAAAGCAATTTTCGTGCCAAGTTTATAATTTATAAGGAAAAAGCCTGCCTAAAGGACTCTAGACCAATGATATCTGAAATAAAACAATCTGCTTAAAATCTTTTGAGTGATTCTTAATCAACTCAAGTTGTATGTTATTAATATAAAAAGTTCGTTATGGCAAAGCATTTATCGGGCAATAAAGCATAAATTGTTATAAAAAAACAGGTGACCCAAAATTGGATTACCTGTCCTGAAAACGAATCGCATTGAAAATACTAGTTAAGCTTTAACTATTGGCCATTCAGGCTTATATTATACATAGCTGCTTTGCGGCAAAGAGTAGATTGGCTGATACCCAATGCTGCCGCTGCTTTCCTGGTACTGCCATATTTTTCGAAGTAAGTTTTAATATAATATTTTTCTATTTCCTGTACTATTTCTCTTAGATTATCAGTACTTCCGAACTTAAATGAATTATCTTCATCATATTTTAATAACGAATCAGCTTCCAGAACAATTTCCTTAATGACTTTATCAGAACTTGTAACGATAGCTCTTTCGATAACATTTTTTAATTCTCGGACATTGCCAGGCCATTCATAGGTTATAAGTTTATCGATCAGGCGCGGGTCAAACTGCTTATCCAATTTATATTTTTTATTGAATTTTTCCATAAAATGATCTATCAATGCCGGGATTTCTTCGCGCCTTTCTCTCAGGGACGGAACTTTTATTGGCACAACATTCAAACGATAAAACAAATCTTTGCGGAATTCATTATTTTTTACCATTTCATTTAAATCCCGGTTGGTTGAAGTAATAATTCTTACATCAATTTTGGTGGTTGTAGTCCCTCCTATACGGGTTACTTCATTCTCCTGTATCACTCTTAAAAGCTTGGCCTGCATGCTCTGAGGAAGTTCACCTATTTCATCCAAAAGTAAAGTACCGCCGTTAGCTAATTCAAATATACCCATTTTGCCGCCTTTTTTTGCCCCGGTAAAAGCACCTTCTGCATAACCAAACAATTCGGACTCCAAAAGAGTTTCCGGGATCGCTGCACAATTGATACGAATGTAAGGCTTATCACAACGTGAACTTTGCAAATGAATCTGGTGAGCAACAATTTCTTTGCCGACTCCAGATTCTCCTGTTATGAGAACTGCCGAATCAAATTGTGCCAGGTGAGTAATTTTTTCCATTAGTTCCGCCATTACAGGTGAGGCAATAACGCAATCTGTTAAACCTTTCAAGCTATTAAGCTCGTTTTTATAATGCTGGCTTAAGCTTTCTACGCGCTCCACAGCTTTTTTTAATTCATTTAGCTCAGTAATATCCCGGCCATTTGTTATTACACTCATCAGTTTTCCGTCTTCGTCAAAAACCGGGTTGCCGGTTACTAATACAGTGCGGCCTGTCTTTATTTTTTGTACAAAGGTAACCGGTTTTAAAGTTTCTATAACCTCCACACTGCAGGAGCGATCATAAAAGCCTTGTGCCACCAGTTCATACATGGTTTTACCCAAAATATCTTCAGGCTTTATACCGGTTATACGGAAATAAGCCTGATTTACCTTGGTTACTTTTCCTTCAGCATCAGTTACAAATAAATAATCATATGAGGCTTCAAATATTGCGTCTAATTGTTCTTTCAACATTTTGATATTTTTAAGATCTTTTATCTCCATATTAAAGTGCCTGATCAAATCAGACTGTGTAACGATACCTAATATCTTCCCATCGACAACTACCGGCAGTCTGCTGATATTTGTATCAATAAGTATGTCTGCATCATCATCAGGGTGACAGATTTTAACGTCAGTGATCATTATTTTATCTACCGGGCAATCAAGGGCTGTTTTATTTGAAATTGCTTCATAAAGTTGTGTTTTGCCGATTAAACCGATGAGCTTGCCGTTTTTAACAACGGGGGCTCCATCAACATGTTTCTGCAAAAAAAGACTGGCTGCTTCAGCGATAGTATGGTCTGGAGATAATACATAAGGGTCTTTTGTCATAATATCTTTTATTTTCACAGACAATCACATCCTCTTATTTTTATAATATATAAATATATAATAAATATCAATGTATTTAGGTATGTACAAACTTAAACGCTTCTCCGTTTATCCATAAAACAGAATGAAGGCATGTAAGGGTGAAAACCCAGTAGGCTTTGATAGAGGGAGGTTTTAGACAGTAACGATAAAATTGATATTTTTTAAATACCGCAATTAAAGAATTAGTTGATCTATTTATAAATATTGAAATAGGAATGAATTGAAATAGGAATGAAATATTTGACAAAAAAATACTTTGTCGATAGGAAAATAACTAAACTTAATAAAAAGACTGTACCGATAAATGGTACAGTCTTTCGAGAACTTTTGGTATTGATTCAACCAGATTTTGCCGGAATTATCACCGGATGGATGACAGTGTTCACTTTCGCCTGACAAACTTCACCGAAATGTCTGGGCTCTAAGCTATCTGATGCAAAGGAAACGATCTTGGCCATGAGCGCCAATTGCAACTGTTTAAGCTTCGTAAAACTATATGAAACCGGCCTTTTCCGCCTCAAACCTGAGTTCATCACGATAATCAGGATGGGCAACAGCGATCAGCCTCTTAGCTCTTTCTCGTACCGACCAGATTTTTAAGTCAGCTATTCCATATTCAGTTACAATATATTGAACGTCGTTTCGGCCAGTACTTACAAAAGAACCATAAGCCAGATGTGGGACTATCTTGGACTTTCCTCCTTTTTTGGTTTCTACTGTGGACTCAAGGGCAATAATACCCTTACCACCTTTAGACATGAAGGCACCCATTATCAGATCCTGCTGGCCACCGGTATGAGTATATTGTTTGTGACCTATCGATTCGGAATTAACTTGACCGGTCAAATCCACTTCCAAACCACTGTTAATACAAACCATTTTGTCGTTCTGCGCGAGAGTGGCAGGATTTAAAACTTGATCAACGGAGTAAAATAAAACAGAGGGGTTATTGTTCAACCATTTGTACAATTCTTCCGAACCAAGGGCAAAACTGGCAATAGAAACATCTGGATTGAAGTTCTTTCTACGGTTAGTTATTGCTCCTTTTTCCCATAGAATTCTTATGGCATCGGGAAACATTTCCGTATGAACACCCAAGTCTTTTTTGTTCTCCAGAGCTAAAGCTACCGCGCTGGGTATGGAGCCTATTCCCAGTTGAATGCAGGAGCCATCCTCTACTAATTCAGCAATGTAATTACCAATCAATTTCTCATTTTCATTAGGCGGTAATACTGGCAAGGCGGTTAGTGGAGTATTGGCTTCCACAATTGCGTCCACTTCACTTACATGCCAGAAATTGCGTCCAAAGGTACGGGGCATATTTTCATTGACCTGTACAATAATTTTTTCGGCCTTTTTAGCAACCGGGAAGGCATAATCACAGGACAGTCCCATACTAAAATAGCCGAATTCGTCCATAGGAGCTACCTGCATCATTACGCACTGATAAGGCCGCCCCATATCGATATACCAGGGAATTTGTGACAAACGGGCCGGTGTGTACGTAAAACGTCCTTCCTGAACCCCGCGGCGGCCAATAATACAGTAACTGTAATCTGCTTTGATCGGATCTTCTTTTTGCAGGTTTAACAGTTCCGTAGGATAGGCGTCTACAACCGTGAGAACTTCAACGTTTGTAAACTCATCTTTACGCCTGACCAAAGCATCGATCAAAATCGCCGGTTGGCCAACTGCTACCGGCCAAGTCACTCTCCAGCCATCCTGTACTAACTTGACAGCTTCTTCAGGGGTAGTCAGTTTTTGCTTGTAAATATCCTTATATTTCACTATCTCACTCCTCCTTACCATCATTGGATCACCAGATAGACAGTAAAGACCGGGTAAAGATTGATCCAGTAAACTTATATCCTAAAAACCACATTTTAGAAGTCCGACTTTTGCAAAATGGTGATCCCGCAGCAGAATTCTTCAAAGGATACAACTCCGCCGCCGTTTTCAACCAATCCAATCTCAGCATTTTTGACCTGTCTTTTTCCGGCTTCCCCACGAAGCTGTTGTGTTATTTCGTTTATCATGGACAGGCCGGTAGCACCTATGGGATGCCCTTTTGACTCCAATCCGCCAGAAGTGTTGATAGGAATAGAACCATCGAAACGGGTCGCGCCTGATTCTACCAGCTTTCCACCTTGGCCGATGGGGCAGAAGCCCAGCATTTCTGCCTGATAAATTTCTGAAAATGCAGTAGCATCATGAACTTCAGCACAGTCAATGTCTTTAGGTCCAACCCCTGCTATTTTATAAGCTCTCTGAGCTCCCCAATGGCTGAGAGAAGGTTCGGCAATGTCTTTGTCATGACCGCTGGATATAACTGTTGCCAATACTTTTACGGCCCTTTTTTGAATGCTGGAGGGAAGTCCTTTAAGGAATTCTTCCGAGCATAGTATAGCAGCGGCACCTCCATCTCCAAAGGGCGCACACATGGAGCGGGTAAGGGGCCAGCTGACCTCGTAATCAGCTAATACTTTTTCCACGGGTACTTCAAACTGATACTGGGCCAACGGGTTAAGGGATCCGTGGAAATGATTTTTAGAGGCAGCCATAGCCAATTGTTCACGGGTGGTACCGTATTTCCACATATGCCAGGCTGCCTGAGTGGCATAGGTATCCATGAATAGAGTGCTGCTGACTCCCTGTTTCCATTCCTTCCCACACTCATCAGCAACCTTTTTATACTGATTTATCAGATTTTGTATTTCTGAAAGGTCAACTCCTCCAGAGAAGGCCTGAATGACCATACTGGGATACTTGGGGTATACTGTCTTTTCCACTCCCAGTGCTAACGAAACGTGGACTGAACCACAAAGAATATCCTTATAAGCTCCATGAAATGCCAAAGACCCGCTGGCACAGGCACCTTCTACATTGATGCAGGGTATTCGCTTTGGGAATAGTCCTTCATTCACCAGAGGAGCAAAGGCTACGTGTCCCCGAACATTCTGTTGTCCCTGGATCCCCGGATCATCTTTGGTGGGAGGCACGACTAAGCCCCATCCGCAATTAGAAAACCAAAGGGATTCAATGTCTTCTGATTTGATACCTGCATCTTGCAATACACCTAAATATGTCTCGCGAGTGAGATCCTTATGAGTGTCTTCGACCCGTTTTCCAAATTTAGTTGAAAACGAACCAATTACATAGACTGCTTTCAATTCCCCATCCCTCCTTACATAAAGTAACCCAGCCAAGTGTAATTACACCCGCTAAGGTAGGTTGTTATGAAAAGAGGCCTCTTGCATATAAATAGTTGCAAGATATATACCAGGGGGCCATAATAGATAATAACAGGTTGTGAAACTGGCACATGTCTCAGTTTTGAGACTGGAATTAACTAAGGAATGCTTAACTATGATGATACTAGGCCTGCTCCGCTATTATCAGATATGATGTATCAAATATCACATTTAAGACTGGAAGTAGCTTAGAGGATCATTATCAGAATTTTAGGATTGACTTTGGAAACAGGACTTTATACCTTGTTAATAACATATTAACTATAAGAGAATTTTTAGTTCCCGGTGTTTAATAAGGAGGTGATCCCTATGAATCCCTCTGAAGATCCTGCCCTCATGCTAAATACACCATATGAAGGGATTATATTTATTGATAATGATGGTTATATCCGATTTGCCAATACAGCATTCAAAACTTATAC
>JAAZFJ010000350.1 GCA_012511795.1 Syntrophomonadaceae bacterium | reverse complement strand
TTGCCGGAAAAATGCCTGGTGATGTTACTTATCACGTCTTTGGCTCCATCCCGGTATTCCTTGGCCTCCTCCCGCAGTTTCACATCACATTCGCTGCGGGCCCGGCTTAAGTTTGAAAAACGGTTATGTATCAAATGGTCCACAAAAAGGGGCAGTGATTCCTGCAGAATATCTTTTAAATGTTGGATCTTTTCATAGTCTTCTTCCATTGTGGGCAGGTAGTGTGCAGGCCCCTGAGCTTTGCCGGCAATATCGATCCCGCTCTTGATCAGTTCCAGAGCCCCATCCAACTGGATATTGATTTGTTCTGCAATGGTCTGTGCCATGGAAGAGGAGGCAAAGTCCTCGCTGCTCACTGCAAATTCGGCCACCTTCTCTTTAAGCCACCCGTAAGGATCCGGCTTGCTGCGGATAAAATCATAGATGGCAAGAATCAGGTCCTGGAGGTTTTTATCATCTCTGCCGGCCGAGAACATTTCTAAAAGTTCATAAAATAAATGCTGGCCTTCTTCATACTCTCTTTCCAGGGTTTCTTCAACTGCTTCGGTCTTTAAAAGAAGCATCTCGGTTTCTTCCCCTACTTTAAAGGCCGGGTCGATCTCTGCCAGGTGGAAATTGTTCTTCACCACCGATTGGCAGAAGGAATGGATGGTGCTGATCTGGGCTTTATTTAAGAGATTGATCTGGCGGCGCAGGTTTTCTTCCCTGCCCCCGGAGGCCTCCAATGCTGCCAGGATCGCTTTTCTGATCCGCTCTTTCATTTCATTGGCGGCCGCTCTGGTAAAGGTAACGATCAGTAATTTATCGATGTCCACACCATCTTCAATAATTATATTGATGACCCTTTGCACCAGGACTGCGGTTTTTCCTGAGCCTGCCGCTGCAGTGACCAGAAGGTTGCTGCCTCTGGCGTTGATAGCCGCTTCCTGTTCCTTGGTCCAATTAACCATTCTTCTTCCCTCCCCCGGCAGCCATAATTTTCCGCAAAACATCTTCTTTATCCAGCTTCTTCACAAACCGGTAACGATTATTGTCAAACAACACATCGAACTGGCACACCGACCGGTACTTGCAGTAGCGGCAGGCTACAGTGCCTTTGTAATTGGCCGGCGCAATTTTGGTGTTGCCGCTTAAAATGGCTTCACTGATTACCTGCACCTGCCGGTTGATATAGCTGATCAAGGCGGTAAATTCTTCTTCTGTGAGAGCATTTGATCTTTCTGACACCTGCCCATCCCTGGTGATCTGAACGGGCAGGATTTCTGAATATCCGGCTATATCCCGGTCCATTTGGCGGATCACGTCCACATCCTTGATGGCCAGTCCGGTCATTTTCATCTTCTTGAAAATTTCCCTTTCAATAATTTCAATGTCCCGGACATCGGTTTCCACCATAGGGTCCTCGATCCTGAAATAAAAAACTCCGCCGGGTTTGGCCTGTTTGCCATTATATTGGGGCAAGCCCTGGAGGACTGAATCCAGGTATAAAAAGAGCTGCAGGGAAAAGCCGTTATAAATATCGGAAAGCTCAATATTCTTACTGCCGGATTTATAATCGATCACTCTTACATAGGTCTCATCACCAGTTTCCAGCAGGTCCACCCGGTCGATCCTTCCTTCCAGGTACACTTTTTCCCCGGAAGCCAGTTCAAACACGATAGGCGGCAGATCGCCTTTTATACCGAATGAAATTTCGTAAAAGGCAGGAACAAATTCCCCTCGTTTGATATGTAAAGTCAACGTCCAGGCAGCCCGGCGGCAGATCCTTTTCAGCCTGGTCACCAGGTACCTGAAGCGGTGGGAGCTGTCTAATATGCCGCTGTTATAATCCAGAACCAGCCGATCCATGATTTCATCCATCAGTTCAAAGCACTCCCGCTGGCTGAGGCTGCTCCACTCTCTCCCCTTTTCTCTCAGGCTGCGGGCAAAGGTCAAAAGACCCAGGTGGAACAACTCCCCGATATCAGGGGCTTCCATAGCAAAGATCTTCCTATCCCGGGGCTTTAAGCCGTATTCTATGAAATGAGCAAACTGGCAGCCATTGAATTTTTCCAGTCTGGAGATGCTGGTTTTAAAGGGGGTTTTGTATAATTCCCGGGCCATATCCCGCTCTATGGAATCCTGCTGGTTTTTATGATTAAACCCCTTAAGGACTGCATTTAGTTTATCCTGCCACTCTTTACTGCTTAAATACCATTCATAAACATCCCACCAGAAATCACCGATTTCATTGCCTTCCAGGTGATCCTTAAGGTTTAAAATCAAAGCGCTGAAAGTCCCTTTGGGAGTGCTGATCATATTCATATCCTGATAGCCCAGCAAAAATTTCTCTCTTTTGATAACCAGGGCCGGAAACAGTAATTTCAGACGATCGATGAGAATGGATGGATGTAATGGCTTACCATCTTCATCGGCCAGGGCGTAACTGATCCACAAAAAATCACTGGCTTTAGCCAGGGTTTCATAAATATGATAGTTTTCTTCAGCCAGCCGGTAATCATAATCAAACCCCAGATCGATGCCTTTGTCTTTTAAGGACAGGATCTCTTCTTCCGATAAAAGCTTGTGTTCCTCCGGTCGGGCCGGCAAGAGGCCGTCATTGGCGCCGATGACGAACAGGGCTTTACCGGTAAAGCTTTTGGATCTGCTGATACTGCCGATCACTACTTCATCAACAGTGGTTGGAATAATACCAATCCTAAAAGAGGAAAAACCTGATTCCAGCAGGCTGTGAAACTGCTTGAGATCCACAGTCTCATCACCCAAAAATTCAACCAGCTGGTCTAAGATCATCATCACGATGTTCCAGATCTGGGTGTTTTCATTCACATATTCAAAGAGCTTCTGTTCATGGAGTTCTTCTATATATGTCTCCAGTTTTTCCCGGAGATTGATATCTTCCAGATAATCATAAAAGTCACTGACCATTTCCCGACAGGGTTTCGCCTTCTTCACCTTCCGCTCCAGAGCTTCCAAAGGCTTTATCAACATTTCCCGGGCATGGTTGATGTTTTCCAGTGGTTCATCATCACAAGCGGTAAAGGGCTTTTTCCAGATGCTGCCTTTAATTCCGTAACGCAAGACATAGTTTTCCAATTCATCACCCTGACCCTGGCTTACATTGCTGAAACCGGCTTTTATAAAGCGAAAAACCTCATGATAGCGATAGCCTTTGATGATGATTTCCAGGGATGCCAGAATGGATTCGATAATGGGGTTTCCCATGATCCCCCGCTTTTCATCCAGGAAAAAAGGAATGTCATTTTCCACAAAGGCCTGCAGTAAAAGGCTGCCGTATTGTTCCAGATCGGTACAGACAACGGTGATGTCCCGGAACCGGTAATTGTTTTCCCTGACCAGAGAGATGATCATGGCAGTCAAGTTTTCTATTTCACTTCGCACATTGGCAGCGGCGAAAACCTGCAGATTTTTTACCGGCTGTAAATACTTGTTGTAGGGATAAGCAAATAATTCCTTTTCCAGAAAAAGCAGTTCTTCCTGACGGGTAATTTTATTACCAGACTGGTTTAGGTCGATGATTTTTTCCGGGATCCTTGATTCTGCTGCCAGTTCCCGGAGTTTTTTCAAAGTCTGACGGGAAACATGGAATATCTCCCGGTCCCGGTCCTTTAGTTCATCTCCCATAACCAGAGAGATGGTAACATTTTCACAGAGCCTGCCCAGTTTGCCGATCATTTTAAGCAGCTGGGGACTGAATTTATCAAAACCGTCGATCCATATCCGGGCATTTTGCAGAAATTCCGCACTGTCCAGCTTCCGGGTCACCAGATTGATATAATCTTCCATATCTATGTAACTGTCGGTCAAATATTCATTAAAACCCCTGTAGATCAGGAGCAGGTCATTTAATTTGCCTTTTAAAAGCCGGTCTGCCGGTAAGGTATCGATAAAACTCTCTAATAGTTCACTATCTATATTATTGCTTTTAAAATCCCGCAGAGACTCACTGACTATATCAATAAAGCCGGATTGCCGGGACGCTCCCGCAAAAGCACTTAGATCCGAGCGCAGTTCATCGATGATCTTCCGTAGCACCATGCTCTTGCCCTGTTCATTAATGGTGCTTAAAGTCCTGCCCCCGGCTTCATTGAGCACTTTGTAGGCCAGACGGTTGAAACTTAACACCTCTGCCTGCAAAATCCCGCTGCTGCCGATGCCTTTGATCAGATTTTTCTCTGATTCCAGGGTGAACTGCTCCGGAACTATCAGATATAGGGGATGGTCCCCCTCTTCTTTCAGACAGTTTACGATTTCACTTATTATGTAATCAGTCCGTGCGGTATCGGCACGCCCCAGAATGTAACGAATGGACATAGGCAAACCTCCCCCTTTTAAGTTCGATCAAAAACCAACAGCGACCCTGTTCTACTCTGTTTGAACCTTAGCTCCTTCCATGTGCAAGAACTGCATCAGGCTACAATATAGGTACCGCTCTCTCCCTCCAACGCCTCTTTCAGCTTTTCCGCTGAAGTGATCAGGACTTCCTGCCCTCCGGCGGCAATATAATCCAGTGCAGCCTTGATTTTGGGGCCCATACTGCCTGGGGGAAAATGTCCCTCATCAAGATACTTCTCCGCCTCCGACACCTTCATCTTTTTTAAATATCGCATATTAGGCTGGCCGTAATCAACTGCCACCTGGTCTACACCGGTGAGTAAAATATAAAGATCAGCCCCGATTTCTGCAGCCAGCAGGCTGGAGGCCAGATCCTTGTCGATGACCGCTTCCAAGCCGATCAGCTGCCCGTCTATCAGAGCTACCGGAATGCCCCCTCCCCCACAGGCGATAACGATATTCCCTGCTAGGGCCAGTTCCCGGATCGCTTCACTTTCCATTATGGAGAGCGGCTGTGGAGATGGGACTACCCGGCGGTATCCCCGCCCGCTGTCTTCTACTACCTGCCAGCCTTTCTCGGCGGCCATTTCCTCAGCTATTTCACGGGAAAAGAATCCGCCAATGGGTTTGGTGGGCTTCTGAAAAGCCGGATCATTCTGGCTTACCACTACATTGGTCAAGATGGACAGGGTATTTTTGGGGATCCCGGACTCTTTTATAGCCCGCTGCAGCGCAGTAGACAGCATATAGCCCATGGTTCCCTGGGTGGCTGCTACACAGACATCCAGCGGCATCATAGGGATCTTATGGGCTGATTCTTCGTTCTGAGCCAAGATCTGTCCCACTTGAGGACCATTGCCGTGTACGATGATTACTTCATAACCGCTGCCCACGATCCCCAGGATCACTTCAGCGGCTGCATCAGCATTGGCCTGCTGTTCAGCAAAAGTCCCCTGCTGGTTTTCCGGCAGTAATGCATTGCCGCCCAAAGCCACCACCGCGATCTTTTGGTGATTATTTTTCAAGATTTCTTCCTCCAAATAATTTATAGATTTTACTGCTTATGCTGTCTATCCCTGGTCTCCCCTGGGAAGAGTAAACCGAATCAGTCAATAAGAGGCATGGCTCCAATAGCCTATTGCAGCAGCCCCCAGAAATTATATTGCTTTTCCATGATCATGGCCCAGGCAATAGCCAGCCACACCACCATTGCAATTACCACCAGCAGCATATCCAGCCGGGATATTTCTGAGCGCTTGCTCACCATATAAATAATCATAATCAGATTATAAAACACGATGAGTCCCACAGCGATATAGAAAAAACTGTTCCATCCGGCGATGAGCCAACCGCCGATGAAAAAGGCGATCAAAATGCTGATTTCCCAAATTGCACTGCGCATACTCCATCCCTCCCCCTATTTTCCAGACCGGGCTTTAATCAAACCCGGGGACAGTATATAAAAAACTACACTCACCTGACCCAACTTTTACTTTTCCCTGGGACAGATATATTAATAATAACGCTATCTGTTAATTTTAAAAAGTCTGGTCAAGCCAGACATTTACTCTATTATAGTTTATTTTGTCTGTAAGCCAGTAATAATCTCACAGACAATAAAAAGAAGAGGCTTTAACCTCTTCAAGTTGAAAGAAAGGATTCTTGAAACTACTTCATCAAAAGTATGCGGGCTCCCACTGCCAGTAAGACAATACCCAGAATATCAAGATACTGAAAACTGATCTTCTTCATACCGAATGCTCCCATACAGTCGATCAAGACGGCTGTTGAAATCTGGGCTACGATAATGGCGGTGGTGGCATTGCCTACGCCTACCGAAGGGATCACTTTTACTACCGCAAAAATAATGATGACATTCAGTACACCGCCTAAAAGGGCATAGTAGGGAACGCTGCCGATTTTGGAAAAGCTCCCGAAGCTAATGCCCAGGAACAGAATTATCAAAAGCACCGTAACCGTGCCGATAACATGAACAAGCAATGTGGATTGCCATATCCCCAGGATCTTACCCAAAGCTGCATTCCAGGTACCCTGGATAGCCATTGCACTGCCGGCCAGTGCTGCCAGCGCAAGAAATAGCCAATTCATAGCAATATAATCCCCTTCGCTTTTAGCTTTATTTTCCGAATCATGCCGGCTTTTTATACTATAAATATTTTTATCCTAAATAAAGGTGGCCATAAAAATGATTATCATGCCTGCCCAGAATCCCAGCCACCTGCTCCTTGGGCCTTTCAACCCGGCCTGGGGCCACAGTTGAAAAACCACCAGATAGATCATGATCCCTGATGCAAAACCTAAAAGCAGCGGCAGGATCTGGGGTATGCTTAAAACGGTGAGTTTACCCAGGAGGGTCCCCAGGGGAGTGATTAAAGCAATCAAAATGGTTTTATACAAAATACTAAACCGTCTCATCCCGCCCATTATCAATGGCGCAGCTATGGCCATGCCTTCAGGGATATTATGTATGGCGATGCCTAAGGCGATCACAAATCCGGTGCGGTCCTTCAGTTCACTGCCCAGAGCGATGGCGATCCCTTCGGGCAAATCGTGCATGGCGATGCCCAGCATGATCAGGTAACCAAGACCGATCAATGATTTGTCCGTATAGGACATGCGGGAAAAGATGATCCGGTCGGTGATAAATAGAAGCGCAAAACCGGCAAATATGCCTAAGATGGCATTGAAGCGCCCGTAATACAATAATGCCGATGGCAGCATATCAAATACTACCACTGCTGTCATGACCCCTGAGGCCAGACCTAAAAAAACCGCCAGGCTCCGGTTGCTCCATTTTCTTTTTATGAACAGCAGCACCGCGCCGGCAGTGGTACATAAACCTGCCAGCAAACTGATGACCATGATTTTATCCATAAATAATTCCGCCCAGAATAGACTTATTCTAATTCTTATGTCTGCAGAATGTCATTTAGAAATTTATTTATATTTAGAATTTTCTGCCATATATAAACATTTATGTGATAGAATATTACTATCGGTAAATTTCCACAAGGAGGGTATATAATGGCTTATAATAACCTTTTGTTCAGCAAAGAAAATGGGATCGGTATAATGACTATGAATCGCCCGGAAGTGTTAAACGCTTTCAGTTATGAGAGCCTGGGAGAGACTGCGAAACTGGTGGATGAAATTGCTGCTGATCCTGAAGTCAAGGTCCTGGTTATCAGAGGCAATGAAAAGGTATTTGCTGCAGGAGCCGATATTCGTAATCTTATTCACTATAACCCCCAGGAAGCAGCAAAATATTTGGAATATGCCCAGGGCGGCATGCTTAAGATCGCCAATCTTAACATACCAACCATCGCTTCCATTGGCGGCTTTTGTCTAGGCGGCGGGCTGGAACTGGCGTTGGCCTGTGATTTCCGCATCGCTGCTGATAATGCAACTTTTGGGCTTCCGGAAATCAACTTAGGTATTTTACCTGCCGGCGGCGGGACCCAAAGACTCACCAAATTTGTCGGGGCCGGACGGGCCAAGGAGATCATGTTTTTAGGTGAACTTTTTGATGCTAAAAGAGCTTATGGCATAGGTTTATTATATGAAGTGGTACCAGTTGCCCAACTGGAAGAACGGACCATGAAGCTGGCCAAGAAATTATCCTTTAAACCGCCCCTGGCCATCAGAGCCTTAAAGGAACTGGTCCAGGTCAGCCT
>JAAZFJ010000349.1 GCA_012511795.1 Syntrophomonadaceae bacterium | reverse complement strand
TTTGATTTGGTTCTGGATGAACCAAGAGCAACTGATAAAGTAGAAGAACATGACGGAATCAATTTTATAGCTGACAGTAAAATCATTGATAATTATGGGCCTTTTAATCTTCAGTCTTTTAAAAGGGGTAATCAGACTTACCTGAATATTGATCCTGCCAACGGAACTGGCGGAGGCGGAGGCGGATGCGACTCCTGCACAAGCTGCGGATAATAATTTATCGGGGGGTCTCCTTGGTAACGTAAAGGAGACCTTTTTTTATTCTATCAATTACTTTTTAAATTACTATCTCAGTTACTATTTCAACGAGTATAATTGTGCTAAGATGTGTTTGTAATTATAATTACGGGAGTTTATTTTGATGAAAAACAGGAAAAAACAATTTGCGGTGATCGGTCTGGGCAGGTTTGGCAGCAGTCTAATAATAGAACTGGTGGCTATGGGTCATGAGGTTTTGGCTATCGATACTGATGAGGAAAAAATTGAAGATTTCGTTGATATTGCTACCCATGCTGTACAGGCTGATTCAACCGATGTAAATGTACTCAGGAAATTAGGGATTACTAATTTCGATGTGGTAGTGGTATCAATTGGACAAAACCTGCAGGCTAATATTTTAACCGCTATTACCCTTAAAGAAATGGGGGTTAAAAAAGTTATTGCCAAGGCTCAAACTGCCCTGCACGGAAAAGTATTAGAAAAAATAGGTACTGATGTAGTAATATATCCTGAGCGGGATATGGCTATCAAGCTTGCCCACTCTTTTGTACATAATGTTATGAATCAAATCGATTTATCTTCTGAATACAGCATTGTAGAAATTTTGGCCCCTAAAGAATTTGTGGGTAAGAGTCTTGCTCAGATGGAAGTCAGAACCAAAATGAATGTGGCTGTTATCGCAATAAAACATAATGATGAAATAGGTGTTCCCCCCGACCCTGATCAGATTATTCATGAAAGGGACATTTTAGTCGTAGCGGGAGAAAATAAAAATATAAACAAAATTTCTGAAATGAGTGAGTAATGCTTTTATGTTTTCAAAACTTAATCCAGCCCAGATCCTGGTGACAGGTTTTACTGCTGCTATACTGATAGGCAGCATTTTATTAACCATGCCTATATCAGTAAAAAGCGGAGAAGTTAATTTTTTAACCTCGTTTTTTACTGCTACTTCTGCTATATGTGTGACAGGTCTGGTAGTAGTTGATACTGCAACTCACTGGACTGCTTTTGGTCAAGTGGTAATCATGCTGCTATTTCAAATCGGCGGATTAGGTATTATGTCCTTTTCAGCTTTTTCAGCTTTTTTGATGGGAAGAAAATTCTACCTGAAAGAGCGCTTAGCTATGCAGTATTCACTTAACAAGTCTTCTCTGGATAAAATCGCCAGTATTTTTAAATACCTGCTTATGTTTTCATTTATTATTGAATTTATAGGGGCATTGCTGCTTTTTCTCCACTGGTTTCCGGTTATGGGTATTAAAAAAGCCCTTTGGTTCGGAATCTTCCATTCTATCTCAGCTTTCAACAATGCCGGCATTGATTTATTTGGCAACTTTGCCAGTCTAACCGGATTGAAGGGTGATATCCCGCTGGCATTGATCATATCTGCTTTATTTATTATCGGCGGGCTGGGATTTATAGTAGTCTATGAAATTATGAATTATCGTCAATATCCAAGAATATCACTGCATTCACGGATTGTTTTGATCACCACAGGAATTTTATTATTGGGCGGATCAGTACTTTTTGGAGTTTTGGAAAATAATAACCTTTTGCAGGGATTATCCATAGGTGAGAAGGTCATTTCCGCTTTCTTCCAGACTGCAACACGTACCTGCGGCTTTACCATGGTGGATATGGCTGATTCGTCACTGCCCACACAAATATTATTAATGTTCATGATGTTTGTGGGCGGAGCTCCCGGTTCTACTGCGGGGGGAATAAAGGTCACTACTCTGGCTATTCTTTTTTTGGCCATGATAAGTAATTTACGGGGCAGAGATGATATTGAAGTTTTTGAAAGAAGAATTGCCGCCGGTGATTATAAAAAAGCTATTACTATTTTCATACTGGCTTGTGTATTTATTGCGTTGTTGGTTTTCCTCATCTCTATTGGACATGACTTTCCTTTAAACATAATCCTTTTTGAAGTTATCTCGGCAGCTGGTACGGTAGGGCTCAGTTTGGGAATTACCCCCTATCTGGATACCAGCGGGCAGCTGCTTTTAATTATTGCCATGTTCTTAGGACGTGTGGGGCCGTTGACTATTGCATATTCTATGATTTATGGCAAAAAACCTGTGGATTTCAGATATGCTGAAAGCCGGGTCATGGTGGGGTAGTCTGTTGCCTCCGGGGGCAAGTACCATTTGCTTGCCAGGGAAAATCTGGGAGCGTGTATCACGCGCTCCCAGTAAAGCGGGAGGATAATATCCTCCCCTACAACTACAACGCTCAACCCACTCCCCCGAGTCTTATATCCCCAATGTCACTTTCTACTTTCTACTTTCAACTTTCAACTTTTAACTGATAAGGTCTGACACGTACCCCTTCGGGGCACAGGCAGTCAATACGCGCTCCCCTGCATTTATCTTTGTTCCAACCGTGTAGGAGTACAGGCAGCAGGCAAGCAATACGTGGCCCCTAAAACATACTTAAGCTCTTTTCGCATAGGGACAGATATTATCTGCCCGCTTCTTTTTTCCTGGCTATTTCCTGGTCCTGTTTCTCATAGAGTTTTTCACATAATCCGCTGACAATGGTATCCGGAAGTTTTGTTATAGGACGGCCGGTATTCATTGCATAATAATAGGTGCGGGCTATTTTTTCCAGCAGTTCTACATTACGAAAAGCATTTTCCATGGACATTCCCAGGTTAAGTGCCCCGTGATTCTGAATAATATAACAGTTACAACGGTTACTTAACTGGTGTATGATATTCTGCGCCAATAAATGACTGCCTGATAAGCCATAAGGTATTACGTCGATGGTATGACCGATATTAAAGGTCACTTCATCAAAAAGAGCTGGTATAGGTTCATTGATCAGGGCAAATATGCTGGCATAAACCTGATGGGTATGCATGATGGCATTAACATCACGGCGGTGTTTATAAACTTCTATATGCATTTCAGTTTCAATGGATGGTTTATAATTACCCTCCAACATGTTCAAATCGAAGTCTACGATACATATGTCCTCAACATGAATGCCAAAGTAGTCCATACTGGTGGGGGTTATGGCAATTTTATTTTCCCCTTCTATCAGCATGGATGTATTGCCGCCAGTCCCGACTGTGTAGCCTTTCTGGGATAAAAGCCGGCTGTATTCCAAAACAGTTTCTTTATAAGACTGATACTTGCTCATTTTCTATACCTCGATTCTTTAATTTTTTCTTAAAAGTCTCTTTGAGGTTATATTATCATAATAAAAACTGCTTTTAAAACTAATATGTGGCAAAAAAACTTGTCCTCAGGCAGTTCACTTGTCAAAGAAATCGCAGACGAAAAGTAAAAGTGAAGGGCGATGACAAGCAAGCCCCGCAATTAAGCCAAAATAAGAACAGGGACACACCTTTTCAAAAAGGAATGTCCCTGAGTAAAACGTTAATTAAGCGGGGCTTGTGATGTAACAATGATATTCGCTATTTTTGACGGTCTTTTAAAATGGAATCCGGTTGGTCTTTGACCAGAGTTTCATATCTTTGGCTGATTTTATAAGGTCATCTCTAAACTGAGGATGAGCTATATTGATCAGAGCTTCCGCTCTGCCCCACACAGATAAGGCTTTCATGTTTGCTGCTCCATATTCAGTGACCAGATAGTGAACTACAGTACGGGGAACGGTAACTACTGAACCCGGGGTAAGCATCGGTTTAATACGGGATTGTATGTTTCCTTCTTTATCTTTATAGGTGGAAGTAAAGGCTAAGAAGCTTTTGCCTCCTTTGGAATGAAAGGCTCCCAGAACAAAATCCAATTGCCCTCCAGTCCCTGAAACCTGTCTTAAGCCAGAGGTTTCAGAACATACCTGGGAAAGAAGGTCTACTTCCATGATATTATTTATAGCAATCATATTATCGTTTAAAGCTATATTGGTAGGATTATTGGTATAGTCCACCGTATATGATGCACAGCGAGGGTTACCGTTTATGAAATCATAGGTCTCCTGGGTTCCCAGGCAAAATGCATAGGCACTCTTATTGATATCCCGGGCTTTTTTGGCATTGGTTATTCTTCCGGCTTTATACAGCTTAGTATAAGCATCACAAAACATTTCGCTTTGAACTCCCAGGTCTTTTATATCTGAATCAGCAATCAATGTCCCGATGGTATTGGGCAGACTGCCAATACCTAACTGCAGACAGGCCCCGTTGGGTATCTCAGCAACTATCAGTTCGGCAATCTTTTTTTCTTCAGGTGTTGCTTCGGGAAGTTCGGGGAGAGCAAAGATGGGTGTATTGGTTCCTTCAATGATATGGTCTATTTCACTGATATGTAAGTATTCATCGCTGCCGCCCAGACAAAGGGGCATATTTTCATTTACCTCTACGATTACGGTTTTGGCACCTAAAGCGATCCCTCTTAAGTGTGAGTTCCCCAGGCCAAAATTAAAACACCCGCTGTTATCCATTGGTGTGGTCTGGCAAACCCACACATCAGGCCATTTACTTATGTATTCCGGGTTATAAGCAAGTCCTGTTGCTTCATGATAGTTAAAAGGCAGATGAGTTACCAGGCCAAAGTCCCCGGCTTTGCGATCGATGGCAGTAAAATACCAGCTGAAACACTGAAAGGTTTTCTGTTCCGGGTCTTTAAGCAAAACCTGGGGAACAGGCAGGACAGTGCCTATAAATCTGACTGATACATTCTGCAGACCGTCACCCGTGCGTTCCCCTAAAGCAATGTCAAAATCCACCGGTTTGCAGGCAAATGAACCATAATCGACGATTGAGTTTGATGGCACCAGCCTTGCCGCCTGCTCGGGTGTAACCAGCTTTCTTTTGTATTCTTCCATGTAAGTATTCATCCAATAAATCCCCCCAATTTTCAAAATACTTTAAAGAATTTAAATATTTTATCATTATTATACCACTATGAGTATTTTTTGTTAGTAATTTACGATTATTTATTTCCATGCTTAATTATTTTGCATAAATCTGCTATAAAATGGCATGATTAGTGTAACAGGAGGTTTGATAACATGAGCAAAAAAACTGAGCTGGCTACATTTGCCGGTGGCTGCTTTTGGTGTATGGTTGCTCCTTTTGCAGAACTGACCGGTGTTATTCAGGTAGTATCAGGTTATACCGGCGGCACCACAGAAAATCCCACTTATCGGGAAGTTTGTCACGAAAATACCGGCCACTATGAAGCTGTACAAATTACGTTTGAACCGGAGATCATTTCATATACTGAACTGCTGGAAGTCTACTGGCGGCAAATCGATCCAACAGATAAGGGCGGACAATTTCACGACCGGGGGATTTCATACCAGACAGCAATTTTTTATCATAATGATGCGCAAAGAAGTGCAGCAGAAAATTCCCGGGAGCAGTTACAGGCAAGCGAACGTTTTAACAAGCCTATTGTAACTAAAATTTTGCCGGCCAAAGTTTTTTACATTGCCGAAGATTACCACCAGAATTATCATCATAAAGAATCTGCTCATTATAATCGTTACCGGCAGGCATCAGGACGTGATCATTTTATTAAGCAGCACTGGGGTAACAAAAAACAAGAACTGCGTAAGAAATTAAGCAAAATGCAATATGAGGTTACACAGAATAATGCCACTGAACCGCCCTTTAACAATGAATACTGGGATTTTAATGGGGAAGGAATATATGTGGATATTGTATCAGGTGAGCCTCTTTTCAGTTCCCTTGACAAGTTTGACTCTGGCTGCGGGTGGCCCAGTTTTACCAAACCTTTAAAGGCTGCCAATGTTACTGAGCATTCTGACCGCAGTTATTTTATGACCAGAACCGAAGTGAGAAGCCGCAAAGGCGATTCCCATCTGGGGCATGTATTTACTGACGGACCTCAGCCTACCGGCCTGCGCTACTGCATCAACTCTGCTGCCCTGCGTTTTATTCCCAAAGAAAAGATGCAGGAAGAAGGTTACGGGGAATATCTAAACCATTTTCAAACCAATGACAGGTAATATTTCTCACCAACAACCATACCACTGATATAAAGTTTTCGGTCAGCCGAAGATTATTATGTAATTATTTAAGTGCGTTGATCAAAAAATAGTTCAGGTTCCTTTTAAATCTGATTTTATGCCCTTTATTGATAATTTCACAGTCACGTGCAAGTTATATATAATAGTGGTGGTATTTATTATAAATGAATTGTGTGCACTGGAGAGGAGAGAGTGAATTTTGACTATGAATGTAAAGCCAAAGATTATTTCGGCCTTGTTGGCATTAGCTATGATGTTTATGCTGGTGCCGGCAGCAGCGGCCGAAGAATCAACACCGGAAGAACCGACAAAAGTTGCAGTAACCGGGGTAAGCTTGGATCCTCCGAGCCTGACTTTGTATATGGGCGGTAATGAAAGTGAAACCCTTACTGCAACTGTAAAGCCTGAAGAAGCTGAGCAAACTGTAACCTGGAAATCAAGCGATCCGGATGTTGCGAATGTAGATGATAGCGGCTATGTAACTGCTCAGTCCCAAGGTAATGCCACTATCACGGTAACGAGTACTTATGATGACAGCAAATCCGCTACTTGTCAGGTAAATGTATTTCCTACTGTTCAGTGGGTAGCAGACAGCATAACTTCAATTGCTGATCCGGTCAAAGGAGCTACCCAGATAGTTCTTCCCAATGTTCCGGATGGATTCACCCGCAGTATCGCATCGTCTTCCAATGAATCTGTGATAGATATAAAAGGTAATATAACCCCTCCAACAGTAAATACTATTGTTACTTTAACTTTACGTATTGCTAGGGAATACGATGACACTGAAGCTAATACTATTGGATTAAATGTTACCGTGCCGGCAAAAGAAGTTGAAGTTATAAAGAAAGTTACTCAGGTTACCATAAGCTCTTCCAATACTACCGTTCGTATGGGCAAAACCCTGAAAATGGATGCTATTGTTAAGCCAACTGATGCTGCCGACAAAAGTCTGACTTGGAGCGTAACTAACGGCACTGGCTGGGCAAAAATAAATAGTGCCACCGGTTTGCTGACTCCTGAAAAAGTGGGGAAAGTCACTGTCAAGGCCACAGCAAATGACGGTTCCGGAAAATCTGACACTCAGGAAGTCACCATCATTTCTGCTTCAACTATTCTGGTGGATTATATCGTGGTGAAAGGCGATGATGATGAAACCAGTGTGGCAAAAGGCAAGACCTTGAAAATGATTGCTACTGTTTATCCGAATGATGCCAGCAACAAATCGGTAACCTGGTCTGTAGATGAAGATACCGGTGAGGCCAGAATCAGTTCCACAGGTGTTTTGACCGGAGAAAAAACCGGAAACATAACCGTCATCGCCAAAGCTAAAGATGGATCGGGAGTTGAAGGTAAAAGGATCATTAAAGTAATTGAGGGCGAAGACAGCTTGGTTGATAAAGCCGGCGGTACTGTTAAAGAAGGAGATGTAATCGTATCGGTTCCCAGGGACGCAGTAGACCGGGAAATCGAAATAGATATCGGCAAGGTCAGCTCCCGGGGATTAACGATTCCTGATGGTTACGAGCTGGTAAGTGATGTTTACTACATCAGCAAAAACCGCAGCGGAGACTTTAAAAAGAATGTTACCATAACCATTCCTTTTAATAAAAGGGGTCTAGATCAGAAAAAGGATGAACTGGCACTTTATATCTGGGACGAAGATGATGATGAATGGATAGAATTAAGCAGTATTCGCGTCAACTGGTCAGATGGAACGGTTCGGGGTGCTATAGATTATCTGGGCAAGTTTGCCGTACTGGCAGAAATTGAAGAGGAATTACCGGTTGTCCCAGCACCTAAACCGGAGACTGTTGTCCTAAAAGATATAAACACCCACTGGGCTAAGTCTTCAATTAATAAATTAGTGGCTTTAGGTGCTATCAAGGGCTATCCTGACAAAACTTTCCGCCCTGACCAGACCATAACCCGGGCAGAATTTGCT
>JAAZFJ010000348.1 GCA_012511795.1 Syntrophomonadaceae bacterium | reverse complement strand
GAACCTTACCGGGCGAGCCCGCGAGCCCACAAAATAAACTAATCCGAAAGGAAGGTGACTTTATGAACATCAAAGAATACAACCTGGATTTTGAACCCCTGGCCGACCGCTTATACACCAACTGCATCATCATTCATCACTCCGCCAGCTATGACGTGTCTGCAGCAGAAATCCACCGCTGGCATAAGGAGATCGGATACAGCGGCATCGGTTATCATTTCGTGATTAGAAAATACGGCACTATTGAAAGAGGAAGACCATTAAACAAGATCGGCGCCCATGCCGGCAATGAAGTCAATAATGACAGTATCGGCATCTGCCTGGCCGGAAACTTTGTGAGCCAGGAACCGGAAATAGAACAGATCGAAGCCCTGCTGTCCCTGATCAGTTACCTGGAAGATCAATACAGCAAGCCTTTAAAAGTGTTAAGACACCGGGATGTTTTCCAGACCGTCTGTCCCGGAAACAAGTTCCCCTGGCCTTTGCCCGGCATCGATACAGAAGAAGACTGGAAAAGAAACCTGATCCTTCGTGCATTGGAAGAAAAGCTTATAACCGAAAACCACGACCCCGACGACAAGGCAGACAAATGGTTCGTCCTGGCAGTAAGCCTAAACCTCATCGACCGGATCCTGGAACTGTAGGGACGGCAAGACATATAGCTTGCTTGTGCGGTGTAGGGGAACCGTATTACGTTCCCGAAAAGGCGAGGCGACCTCCGCTCTATGCGGTGTAGTGGTCGACGACCCTGTCGACCCGATGCTTAGCAGATTATATCGCTCCATGCGTTGTAGGGGAGCTTATTAAGCTCCCGCACCTTAACGGGCGGGCCTGCGAGCCCACAAAATAACCCCTAGCCAACTAACCAACTAATCAAAAGGAGGAATACATAATGGCAACTAAAATCCCCAAAAACATCACCCCAGCCAAATTCGCCAAATGGCTGCGAAACAATACCGATTGTGAAGCAAAAGTCAGAAGAGGCGAACGTGTAGAAGCAATCGTATTTGCTGACCATATCGAACCCGGTAAATGTGTACCTTTATTAGCCGAGATGGATGACGAAGACCTCATGATCACTGAATTTACCAATGACTATTACTACCCCCAGGCCGCCCAGAGAGCAATAGACAAAAGGGAAGACGCCTATCCCCCGGTACCATTTTACGATTGGGTCCAGGACCAGTATTTGACCGACAAAAATGTAAAGATCACCAAAATAGAGATATGAAGCACCATCTGTATTAAATAAGAAATGCTCAATCAAAATGATTGGGCATTTTTTGTGAAAAAACTAATATCATTCAGTCGGTTCTGGGAATTCCGGCTTTCTTCTCTCCAGGAAGGCACTGATGCCGTGGACACATTCCCCGGTCAAAATCAGGTCAACAGCCTCCTGTGATTCCATTTCAAGGGCATCCATGTATGGAAGGTCGGGTGTTTTTCTGACCACCTTCAAGGCACGGCGCACTGCTTCCGGTCCATTGTTGGCAATGGTTTCGGCAAGCTTCATGGCCTCCTCCAGGGCTTTGCCCGGTTCACTGATACGGTTCACAACACCTAAGGCAAGGGCTTCTTCAGCGCCCAGTTTCCTGGCAGTCAAGATCAGATCCGCAGCCTTGGCAGGACCCACCAGGCGGGTCAAAGCCACCACACCTCCATGATCAGGCATAAGGCCCAGTCTTACCTCGGAAAAGCTGATAACAGCATCAGGATCCATCACCCGCAGATCACACCTGCATGCGATTTCCGCACCCCCTCCATAGGCTAGCCCGTTGACGGCAGCGATAACAGGAACCGGCAGAAATACCAGTGAATCGGTTGCCCGCACCATGCTGATCAGCGACTCAACAGGTTCTCTCTCATGTGTTTCCAGTGCTTTGGCAAGAAGGTTGATCATGGGGTTTTTAAAGCTCACATCAAAGCCTGTGCAAAAAGCCTTTTCTCCTGCACCGGTGATCACAACTGCTCTGGGCAGATGCTGCTGCAATTCTGAAGCTACCTCTTTAAAACAGATCCACATATGCTCATCCATAGCGTTTTGCCGATCCGGCCGGTCCAAGGTTATCACCGCAATATTTCCTATACGCTCAAGCCGAACTCCGTAATCGCTCATTAATATCCTCCCTTTCCCTTAGCTCAAGGCGTAAAAGGAATAAAGGTATGAGTGCCGAGCTGGTTTTTTACTATCTTATTAAGATTATAGCAGTTTGATGCGCATTACTGCCATAAGTTAAGGCGAGTGATTGATAGAAGGAAGTAGACCTATTCACAGTTATATAGATGGGTCCAGCGCACCGTAAAGGATGTAAACGTGAAAAGGGTGGAGATTATAGTCCTCATTCAAATGATTGGGCATTTTTTGGAATGTATTAGTCCCTAATAATATGGTAAATATCGTATATAATAACAAATCAAAGCAGGATATGACGAGTTATATGAAGAAATCTAAATAATTATAGGTGTCATCAAATAACAAATTAGAAAGCATTAGGTGAAAGATTCATGGAAAGAAAAGAATACAGTGCTGGAATGGTGAAGCTATCATTCTGGTTTTTAGAGTTTAGAAAAATGATCAACCTTCTTAATAGTGGAAAAACCCTTTCGGAAATCAAGTCTTTGAATATTAAGGAAAACATCTTTTCAGCTCCGACCCAGGCAAGGGCAATTCAAATTTTTAATACAGTATCAAATCGAATTAAAGGGTTAGACCCGTCATTTTACATATTGTTTGAGAAAAGCGATATATCAACACAAAAGCTGATAGTACTGATATCAATCATGCTGACTGACAGTCTATTCTTCGATTTTGTTTATGAAGTTTATCGGGAAAAGCTGATTATAGGTAGTGACGAGCTAGAAGACAAGGACATTCGCATATTCTTTAAGGACAAACAACTGCAAAGCGAAAAGGTGGCTGAATGGAGAGATTACACAATTAAGCGACTTGGTGCATGCTATAAAACAATGCTTATGGAGGCTGATTTAATAGATCGTACCTCAGGCAACCGAAAAATATTAAGACCTATTATAGATAAATCTTTAGAAGATTGCCTAAGGTTTAATGACATGAACTTGATTCTTCATGCTCTGACGGGGGTGAGATAGATGGCAAGCTTGGAAGAGAGACTTGATAAAGCGGAGCAAATGATAAAGATGCCTGGCTTTCGTCAGAATAAGGGACTCGGAAATGAAGTCGGCTATTATGTATTTGATTATCCGCCTGAACAAGAATTAATCGTACGGGAACGAATCGAATATATGAAAAAAAAGAATGCAAAGTCATTTGATGGCTTTGAAATAGTGGTATTTGATCTTTATGACTTAATAATTGATACCCTGGAACAGGAAGGTTATATGGATCAATGTTATCTGTTTGAAAAGAAAAAAGGAATCGATCGCATTGTTAAAGCAGTAGGAAATCTTCTAAAAATAGACAACGACGACGGAACAATCATTAAGCATATTCAGGAGCATACACCGAAAGAAGCTGTGATCTTCCTGACCGGTATAGGAAAGTGCTATCCGCTGCTTCGGTCACACAAGGTGTTAAACAACCTTCATCAAGTAATTGACCGGGTGCCGGTAGTGATGTTCTATCCCGGAAAATATGATGGGCAGGCACTAGTGCTCTTTTCAAAGATCAAAGATGATAATTATTATAGAGCCTTCAGGCTAGTTGATTAAGGAGCGTGTTCAATGATTATTAAAGAACTTTTTGCTAAATCAATTGATCGGGATATAAAAGGTGTCATTAAAGTGGGGCAGGGTGACGATGCTAATATCCGTCAGGAACTTGAAGAATATGTAGTGACACGAGAATTGCAAAAACACTTTGCAGATTATTTCGGCAGCTACAAAAAAGGCATCAATGGACACACTGATAAAATGGGAGTTTGGATTTCCGGCTTCTTTGGCAGTGGTAAGTCACATTTCTTAAAAATACTATCTTATCTTCTCGGTAATGTTGAAGTGGATGGAAAGAAAGCGATCGATTATTTTATTGACGATGCCAAAATTGTTGATCCAATGGTGCTGGCAGACATGAAGCTGGCAGCAAGCGTACCTACCGATGTTATTCTGTTTAATATTGATTCAAAAAGTGAAATAACCGGCAAGCAATCCAAGGATGCTATCGTTTCAGTCTTCTTAAAGGTCTTTAATGAGATGCAGGGTTTTTGTGGTTCTATCCCGTTTCTCGCAGATTTGGAAAGACAGCTTAAAGAAGAAAATCGCTATGATGAATTTAAAAGCTTGTTTGCAGCAAGCTTCAGGAAACCATGGGAAGAGTCCCGGCATAGATTTGATTTCATCCAGGATACTATTGTAGAAGTCCTGGATGAAATGGGATATATGAGTGAATCTGCTGGTCGAAACTGGTGCGAAAAAGCAACAGAACCTTATAATATCAGCATCGAAAATTTTGCCCGGCTGGTGAAAGAATACCTGGATCATAAAGGCAAGAATCATCACATTGTCTTTCTGGCAGATGAGATTGGTCAATACATAGGTGACGATTCCAAACTAATGCTTAACCTGCAAACGATAACTGAAGACCTGGGTACGGCCTGTCAGGGAAAAGCATGGATTATTGTTACCAGTCAGCAGGATATTGATTCGATTACCAAAATCAAAGGAAATGACTTCTCGAAAATTCAGGGTAGATTCGATACCCGTATTGCACTTTCTTCAGCAAATGTGGATGAGGTTATCAAGAAGAGAATCCTTAATAAGAATACAACGGCTGAGCAGACCTTACGATTGCTTTATGAACAAAAAGTGACCATTATTAAAAACTTAATCGTGT
>JAAZFJ010000347.1 GCA_012511795.1 Syntrophomonadaceae bacterium | reverse complement strand
TGAAGACGGCATAGCAACCATAGATAAGAATCTATGTGACGGCTGTGGATTGTGTGCAGCATTATGTCCTGATGATGCAATTTACATGGAAGGACCTAAACCCATTTACCTGGGCGATTTCAGATAAGCATCTTAAGTTAAACTGATTTTGTTTTCGAAAAGATGGTGTATCAAATTTGAATTTGATCAAAAATTAGTGCGAGGTGAGAAGATTGCAGGAACAGATTTATTTAAGGCCGAAAAGTCTCGCAGAAGCAGCGGATTACTACACTCAATACCCAGAAGCTACTTTATGGGCGGGAGGAACTGACCTAGTTGTCCAGCTTGAGCAAAAAAGACGTAAGGTATCAGTAGTATTGGATTTGACCAGCATTGCAGAAATGAAGTTTATTGAGGATGATGTGAATCAGGTAAGAATCGGTGCATTAACAACGATGAATGACCTGGAAACTTCACCGCTTATTAAGAAAGAATTTCCTTTACTGGCACAGGCTGCACATGTTGTAGGCTCCTGGCAAGTCAGGACTCTGGCAACCATAGCCGGCAATATTGTTACTGCTGCTCCTTCAGCGGAAACAGCTAATCCTATTATACTCACAAATGGAATTATCATTGCCTATAGTAAGAACGGTGAAAGAGAAATACCTGCAGGCGAATTCTTTACAGGGCCGGGAAAAACCAGCTTATTGCCCGGAGAAATCGTTAAGGAGATCCGTTTGCAAAAATTACCTGAGGGTTACCAAAGCATTTACCTAAAGGAACGTCTTAGACGGTCAATGGATATAGCACTGGCCAACATGGGTTGTGTTATTAAACTTGACGGAGATAAATGTGAGGAGGTTCGCATAGGATTGGGTGCAGTAGCTCCAGTACCAATGCGGGCAACAGAAACTGAAACAGTATTGCAAGGGCAGAATTTAAATGCAGACCTTATTGAAAAGGCTGCTCAAACTGCAGCAAATGAGTGTAAGCCAATTACTGATATCAGAGCTACTGCTGATTACCGCAGGGATTTGGTAAGGTCCATGGTTCATAGAGCTTTGACATCGCTGTGGAAGGCAGGTGAATAATAATGAAACAGTCAGTAACTTTTACTGTAAACGGAGACAAATATGAAGTGATGGTATCACCACTGACTACATTAGTAGATGTTCTCAGGGAAAAACTTCTGATCACCGGGGCAAAGAAAGGCTGTGGCGAAGGTGAATGTGGAGCCTGTACAGTCATTATGGATGGTAAACCGGTAAGTTCATGTTTAGTATTAGCCCTGCAGGCAGATGGAAAAGAAATCATTACAATTGAAGGATTAGAGCGTGAGGATGGAACATTGGACCCCATCCAGGAAAGCTTTATGAAAAGTGCTGCTATTCAATGCGGCTATTGCAGTCCTGGCATGATGATGGTAGCTAAAGCTTTGCTGACTATAAATCCTCATCCTACAGAAGCTGAAATAAGAGACGCCATTTCTGGTAATTTGTGTCGCTGCACAGGGTACCAACAGATTGTAGAGGCTGTTATGGCTGTGGCGGAACAGCAATCGGGAGGTGAGAAATAATGCAGAAGAGAGAATTAAATGTTGTCGGCCAGAATGTAATTCCATATGGAGCTTGGGAAAAAGCTACCGGAAGAGCGGTTTATGTCAGTGACATGAAATTGCCGGGAATGCTATACGGAAAAATTTTACGCAGTCCCCATGCACATGCCCGGATTGTAAGCATCGATATCAGTAAAGCCAAAGCCCTGGATGGAGTAAAAGCAGTTGTTACTATTGAGGATACGCCCCAGGTAAACTTCGGCCCCATCGGTGCCAATGAAGACTGGTACATTTTTGCCAAAGATAAAGTGCGTTTTATCGGAGAAGAAATAGCAGCAGTTGCAGCAGTTGATGAGAAAACAGCTGAAGCAGCACTGGAATTGATAGATGTAACCTATGAAGTCTTGCCTGCTGTGTTCGACATGGAAGAAGCCATGAAAAAAGGAGCACCTGTAATCAACGAGAAATGGCAGAACAATATAGCTACCGAAAAACACTTTGGACAAGGTGATATTGAGGCCGGCTTTGCTGAAGCAGACCTGATCGTAGAAGAAGAGTTTTATACTAGTCAGGTTTATCAAGCTTACATGGAAAATATGGCTGCTGTAGTCCGGCCTGATAAAGACAATAAGCTGACCATGTGGCTGCCCATTCAGATCACTAACAAGTCCCGTCAGGTTTATAGCAAAGCCTTGGGAATATCCCCGGAAGATATTCGCGTTATCAAACCATTTATGGGCGGTGGTTTTGGTGCTAAGTTTGAAACTAATCTTCACTTGGCCGCTGCGGTACTGGCCATAAAAACCAAACGACCGGTTAAAATAGTCAATACCCGACATGAAGACTTTATGGCCGGAAATCCCAGGGTACCAATTAAATATCAGGTTAAAATGGGCTTTAAAAAAGATGGTATATGTACTGCGAAGTATATGCGTTTGATTTCCAACAACGGTGCCAGGACAGTTTACGGGCCTGCCATCATGTCTACTGCCTGTTACCGTATTGATGCACTGTATAAATTCCAAAATGTCAAAGTAGATGGTTACCTGGCATATACCAATACGGTTCCAAATGGTTGCTTTCGTGGATTCGGCAATTCCCAGTCAGTATTCATGTTAGAACGAATGATGGATATAGCTGCTAAAAAGCTGGGACTTGAACCGGAAGAAATAAGACGAGTAAATGCGGTTACCCCTAATTACACCAATCCCCATGGGTGGAGAATTAGCAGCTGCGGCCTGACTGAATCAATTGACGCAGTAGTAGAAGCTATTCAGAATAAGCCTCAAACAGAGGTAAAACCGGATAAAATCCGGGGAATAGGGATAGCATGTGCTAATCATGTCTCAGGAAACCGTGGTTTTTTCCCGACATTTGATGGTTCCAGTTCCTTGGTGCGTATAGCAGAAGATGGGAAAATTGTCCTATTCCATGGCGAATGTGATATGGGACAGGGTCAGGATACGGTTTTTGCTCAGATTTGCGCAGAAGCATTAGGGGCGAAAGTCAGCGATGTTAGAGTGGCTGAACAAGACAGCCAGATATCCCCATGGGGCCTGGGTTCTTATGCTACCAGGGGGACTACCGTCGGCGGAAACGGCGTTATTGCAGGTTCCAAAGCTGCAAAGAAGATACTGTTTGAAGAGGCAGCCGCCATGCTGCAAGTAGACGCTGATCAATTGGACTCCAGAGATAGTGTCATCTTTTGGACCAAGAACCCGGAGAAAAGATTAACCTTTGCTGAAGTGGGTGCCCATTATGTATTTAATCATGCCGGTTCCTGCATTGTCGGTAATGGATACTACAGAACCGGTGACCCTATGCCGGATCCCAAGACCAGTTATGGCAATGTTTCTCCGGCTTATATCTTTGGAACCCATGCTGCTGAAGTAGAGATCGATACCAAGACAGGCCACGTAGACGTAATCAATTACTGGGCT
>JAAZFJ010000346.1 GCA_012511795.1 Syntrophomonadaceae bacterium | reverse complement strand
TTTATTAATGATGTAGCGCGGTTCTTCCAGAATTCCCATGGCCCTTGAAGTATTGCAGGAATCATGGAAGGTAACCTTTAAATGATCATTGCGGGAAGGGTCCAGTTTTAATTTGCCGTGGTAAATAAGGTCAGCTGTAAACTCAGTTATATGAACCATTTTGGTGGATCTGGCATTGTCAAACCTGGTACCGGTGACAGGAGATACAGGTACTTCCAAAAAATCCGCCGGTCCGTTCCAGGTATCCATATACTGGTTGATGACCCGCCACATATGACCGCATTCACCGCCTAAAATCCATTTTACGCCCAGCCTTTTCGCTTCCGCGTATATTTTGGCATTCAGCCTTTTTGCCATTTCATTGGAAGTGAAAAACCCGAAATTTCCGCCTTCTGATGCATAGGTACTCATGGTATAATCCAGTCCCAGCTGTTCAAAAAGCATCAAATAACCCATACATGTATATATGCCAGGCTCAGCAAACAGATCCCCCGAAGGAGCCACAAACAGAATCTCAGCCCCTTTACGGTTAAAGGAAGGTTCGATTCGCTTTCCGGTGATGGTTTCAATATCATCCAGCATAAACTCGATATTATCCATAATGGCTTGGGGCTCCAGCCCCAGGTGGTTTCCTTTTTTATAGCAGTTGGCTACCGGCCCGGAAATCCAGTCGGTGTTTAACCCCAGCAAGTTCAGAAGTTCTCTGCCAAAGATGGTGATTTCCGCCTGGTCTATTCCGTAAGGGCAAAATACTGAACATCTCCGGCACTCTGTACATTGGTAAAAATAATACCACCACTCTTTTATCACCTCTTCCGTAAGTTCCCGGGCACCTGCCAGAGGCCCAAATAATTTGCCGCTGGTGGTAAAATACCTGCGATAAACAGAACGCAGCAGTTCCGCCCTTAAAACCGGCATGTTTTTCGGATCCCCTGACCCCATGTAAAAATGGCATTTATCGGCACAGGCTCCACAGCGTACGCATACATCCATAAAGAGTTTGAAAGAACGGTATTTCTTAAGGCGCTCTGCCATACCTTCCAGAATGATCTCCTTCCAGTTTTCAGGCAGTTTCCAGTCTTCCTCACTTGGAGACCAATCCCGGGCATTGGGAAAATCCACTGTTTCCAGATTTCTTCCTTTGGCACCATAACAAAACATGCCGGGCTTAAGATGAACCGGTGTATCCGTCCATTCTGTTGAAGGAATTTCATATTTATATGCAAGCAAATCATCTTGTTCAGGTAACTTGGCCATGTTCTTCTCACTCCTTCTCCAGCGGCAGGCCCACTTTACGCATTTTTTCCCGGTATTCATCCTCATACTCAGCATAAGAATGAGTCTTAACTTCATAATTCCAGGGGTTGATATGTCTTACGATCCGGCTGTTATTAGCCAGATTCCTGGTAGGACTCATAAATATTCCGCCCCCATGCATCAGCTTGCTGAAGGGAAAATATACAAACAAGCTGCAAATCAAAAACAGATGAATATAAAATATCGAGCCTATATCTGCAGGTATGGCCGGCTTGAAGTTCACCAGGTTCATGGTCAGTTCCTTGACACCAGCCACATCAACTTTTAAGAAATAGCGCATTAAAATACCGCTTATGGCAATCCCCAGCAGCAAAAACAAAGGAAAATAATCAGCAGCTAAAGAGATATATTTTATCTGGGGCAGCAAGACCCGCCTTAAGAAGAGATAGGTGAGTGCCAGGACCAATAGAACATCGGTTATATATAACAGCGGCACCCCGATCTGCAAAAAACTGTCCAGACTTTCCATGCCCTGTATAACAACAGGAACCGGATTTAAAAAGAAACGCAGATGCCTGAGGAGTACGATCAGCAATGACCAGTGAAAGACCAGGCTGCCAAACCAGAGCCACTTGGCTGAACCAAAAGCCAGCTTGTCTTTCATCTTTTCAGTTTTGGTATTGCGGAACAAAGAGCG
>JAAZFJ010000345.1 GCA_012511795.1 Syntrophomonadaceae bacterium | reverse complement strand
ATGGCAAAGCTGATTTTGCCACCGGCAAATACTTTTCTTTAAATACATTCATGCCCACAAACAGGTTCAGTCCAAATGGAGGTGTGAACATGCCCAGGGCACCGTTCATGGTCATAATAACACCCAGGTGTACATTGCTTACGCCGAATTGTTGGGCTATCGGATAGAATAGCGGAGCCAGCAGGAGAATAAATGGAACTGAGTCCATAAACATACCTGCAATAATTAATATCACGTTTATCAATAATAAGGTAGTTACTATTGAAGCCTGGAATGATCCCATAAATCCGGACAAAACAGCCGGTAACTGGCCTACAGTAAATACCCAGGATAATACACAGGCACCGGAAACCAGCATCATGATCTGTGCTGTGGTAACGGCTGAGTCTACACTGACTTGCAGCAGGTCTTTCCAGTTCATGGCTTTATATACCCACATACCGACAATTATTGCGTAGACTGCTGAGACAGTAGCTGATTCGGTAGGGGTAAAGACTCCGCCGTAAATACCTCCGATGATGATAACCGGAACACCCATGGCCCAGGTGGATTCCAGCAGCATCTTTTTCTTCTCCTGCCAGGTATAATTAGTTACCATCCTGATGTTATTCTTGCGAGCATGGATATAACAATAAGTCATCAAAATTAGTCCCATTAAAATACCAGGGCCTACACCGCCCATAAACAGGCCGCCAACTGAAGCGCCCGTTACCGAGCCATAAACGATCATGGTTATACTGGGCGGTATTACGATTGCTATTGAAGATGAAGCAACTACTAAACCCATGGAAAACCTTTTACTGTAGCCAGCTTCAAGCAGGGCCGGATAAACCAGGGCACCTATCGCTACCACTGTAGCTGGTGAGGAACCGCACAGGGCTCCGAAGAACATGCAGGCTAAAACAGTAGCTATAGCAGTTCCGCCATAGTATTTGCCCGCGATAATATTAGCTACATCCAGAATACGTTTGGCTAAACCACCTTTCCCCATCACATTGGCTGCCAGGATAAAAAATGGTATAGCCATGAGAGAGAATTTATCTAAAGCGTTAAACATTTGCTGGCCCAATACCTGCAAAGGTATATCCTGAATTATAATAGCTACAAAAGCTGGCAGGGCTAAAGCAATATAAATAGATAACCCGCAAAATAGGCCTAACGCCAGAAGAATTGCAACTAAACTTAGCATATGGCTGCTCCTTCCTACATACTTTTTTCAATTATGGTATCAAGATCATCTTCTTCTTCAGGAATCCCATTGATAGCCATATCTAAGATTTTTTTGATATACTCAACCAACATATAAAAGGCGCCTGCCGGAATTGCAGCGTAGGCAAAAGACATTGGCAATCTCATAGCCGGGCTGATCTGACCTGAGGCAGAAACAATGATCACAATTTTAACGCCTACGTAGATGAGCATTGCAGAAAAGGCTACTCCCACCAACTGGCCAAAAATAATGAAGACTTTTTTTAAATTCCCGTGCATAAAATTGATAAAGGCATCAACGCTTACATGGATGCCTTTTTTTACGCAAATCCCGCTGCCGACGAAGGTTATCCATATAATACTGTAATTAGCAAGTTCTTCCCCAAAGTGCAGGGAAACGCCGAAGCAATAGCGACCAATAACATTTATGGTTAAGATTATCGTGATGCACAGTAAAATAACTCCAATTACTGCACCCAAGTATTTACTAAATAAGTTGCTTATCTTATCAAATACTGCCATCTCGTCCTCCTTATATACGGACTGTCAAGAATCTTTGTCAGAGGACGGGGGACACCCGTCCTCTATTATTGTTATTCTAGCAATCAGTGGTTATCTTTCTGCTTCGACAGCTGCCAGGATTTCATCAAGCATTGCTTTGCCACTATCATCAAGGATTTCTCTGGCTGCAGCAATAGTAGGTTCTTTTATTGCTTCTGAGAAAGCATCTTTCTGTTCCTGAGTTAGTATGGTAACTTCACTGGTTTCTTTAAAGCCAGGTAAAAATAATGCTTCTTCTTCATGTTTAATTTTTTCACGTAACCAACCTTGGGCAAGTTTAGCAGCATCTGTAACTGCTGCTTGATATTCCGGCGGCAGTTCGTCATATGCATCTTTGTTTAAGGCAAAGACCAAAGGAAGCCAGCCATGGTCAGATATTGTAACATGGCTTTGAACTTCATGGAATTTCATATCATAAATACTGGCCATGGGGTTTTCCTGCCCGTCAACCACACCCTGCTGCAAAGCATTGTAAGTTTCTGCAAAGTTGATTGGAGTAGCAGTAGCGCCCAGCGCCTGATACTGAGCAATCAGAACCGGGTTTTCCATAACTCTGATTTTTTTGCCTTTATAATCTGAAGGCTGAGTGATAGGAAAGTTACCGGTAAACTGTTTGAAACCGCTTTCCCAAAGGGCTGGAACTTTAAAACCGGCAGCTTCATAACCTTTCAGATAATCTTCTCCAACCTTACCATCCATAATTTTATAGCATACCTCACGATTGGGGAACAGGAAGGGTAGGTCGGTTATAGATGCTGCAGAATAAAAACTGACAAAGTTTGAGTTAGGCAGAACCACACCCTGCTGGGTGTTCATCTGGGTACCTTCGATCTGGGCCCGGGCATTGCCTAATTGTGAAGCAGGATATAATTCAATGACTACATTGCCATCAGTGGCTTCTTCAACAGCTTCTTTAAACTCTACACAGGTTTCATGTTGGATAGAATCAACAGGTTCAACTGTACCAACCTT
>JAAZFJ010000344.1 GCA_012511795.1 Syntrophomonadaceae bacterium | reverse complement strand
GAGAACCTCCAGCCCCGTGAAGAAAAATCAAGCTACCCCCGGTAATGGCTGCGGGATCGTTAACGGTTTGATAAAATAAATGCTCGGCAGCTGCCATAATGTAACCTCCCTTAATAAACTAATTATTGATCACAATATCTCCCCTTAATGTATTTCCAGCCACACTTGATTAAATATTCCCACATTTCTGGGAATCCGTCAAAATATTTTCTGTTTAAATTTATCTTTCCTTACTATTTCTCTGCCATCTTTTCCAGTTCATTTATATTTGTGTAGTATCGGGATAATTATAGAAAAAACCACGGAGACCTACTTGCCACTTTTTGTGAGAACCATTAATTCTGTTTTGGCAGTATAATCAATCAATATTACTTACTAAGGAGCATGTCTATGTCGAAAGAAACAAATAAAGAATCAACCATTCTTAAGATAATTCTTTGGATATATCCTGGATTCTCGAATACTCATGACGATGTTGGCAACGCCACATCCAGTGCTTCGTAAATAGCTCTTTGCGCTTTAAGAATTTCGCCTAAACGCAGATTATGTCCAGGTGCCTCAAAGCATTCGATAACATCAAGTTTATCAAGCAATTGCTGCAGTGTATACTTCTTGTAAAGCCCCTTTTCCCTCATTTTGTGATCTAGATGCGAGATTAGAATCAATGCGACAAACTCTACAAAGATTTTTCCATCAAGACTTCGTTCAGATGACACCAACATGCGTCGCATATTTAGCCGTTCTTTTAGATTTTCAACAGCTTTTTCAACCACATCCTTCATTCGATACAAATGAAGTGCAGTGAACGCCTCCATCTTTTCATTCGTTATAAGTGCAGGAACACAAGGGGACGGTTCTCCTGTGTAAAGGTAAAACGTATGGTAGAATCTAGAAAAAGGACAAGGGGTGTGAAGGAATGCCCAGGAAGCCAAGAAAGAAGAGTGAAACAGGAATCTATCATGTTATAGTTCGGGGAATCGGCCAGCAGGATATTTTCCACGAAGAGGGCGATTTTCAGAGATACCTGGAAACCGCAAAAAAGTTATCTATGGAAAGTGGGGTAGGCATACTCGGGTATTGCTTGATGAACAACCACGTGCATTTGTTATTAAGAGAAGACTATGGCGATATATCAGTATTCATGAAACGCTTAGGAGTCAGTTACGCTTACTGGTACAATTGGAAATACGAAAGAACTGGACACGTGTTTCAAGATCGCTTTAAGAGTGAATGCGTAGAGGAGGACTCATATCTACTTACAGTTATCCGCTACATCCACCAAAACCCCGTCAAAGCATCTATGATCAGTAAACCAGAAGATTATGAATGGAGCAGTTGCGGTGCTTATTATAAAGTGGATCTGAATACTTCTGACTTTCCTGATACTAGTCTAATCTTAAGCATTTTACATAATGAAAAGAAAAAAGCAATTGAAGTACTTAAAAAATTAACAGAGGAGGTGAACGAAGACCAGTGCCTGGATTGTGATAAGAGGAAACGCTTCAGTGAAAGAGAAGCATATGAAATCACCAAGAGAATAATGGAGGGTAAACCGGTAACCACTTTACAGGAGATGAACCAGGATGAACGAAACAAAATATTGGGTCGTATAAGAAATGAGGGATTAAGCCTGCGGCAAATATGCAGGATAACCGGCTTGCCATTCCATCTTGTTCGAAAGGCTTAGACATTGACACAGAAGAACCGTCCCCTTGTGTTTCTTTGGCGTCGCGAACTTCGCGCCGGAAATTCAGATTGTCTCTGCTGTCACCCATCATTATAATTCCTTCACCCTGTTCCAGACGGATAAACTGATCAAGATTGGGGTGCATCTCTACACCAATCTCATCCTCAATGCTCATCAGGGTAAGTTGAAGATACTTGCCAGTCCACAAAGCGGTGCGGAAGTTATCGTTTTTCAAGGTCTCTTGTTCAATGTTAGTTACAAAGGGGCAGGGACCGTGGTCATAAAAAGGACGGTAGTATTTACTGAATTTCGTGCACTTTGGACACTTGCATCTGTAATCATAGTAACGATTCATTATCATCTTTCCTTTCTTTTTGAATCCCTCCATAGATAATATGGGTTCACCAAGGGTCATAAAAAGCTGGGGCAGTTCATGTTCAACTGAACGTACAGTTATTTATTTTAAACTTTAAGGTCAGCCGCAAAAAGACTGGTATATTGCCTGCAAACAGCGTCTACAAGGGTTCTGCCCAACAAGCGGTAATACGACTTCGAACAAAATCCCCAGACGGAGTTAGGCTAATCCAGAAAAAGGCTATTTAGACTCCGACAAACCAATACCTCCTTTTAGTGGGATTTGATAAAAAATTTACCATTTGTTTTAGCATATGTAATAATTGGCTAATTTGTTCCACCGAGCAGCGTAGTCAGCGGCTTTATCATGGCAATCCGCCCAATAGTGAAGCAGTTGATTGACCATTATACTATCAAGGCTATCTTCAATCAGAAGTGTTTCCTGATAACTAGTGAACACAAGTCTTAAATGTTTGCATTTTTGAAAAATGAGTAATTAAAAAGTAGGCTGTTACAGACTATTTTTTGGCGGACAGATACTAGCCTGCGTGAGTGGACATGGAGGTATAATGAGTCTGGCAAAGATGCCCAGCCTTTTAGAAGCGGTGATATGATATTCAGGAGGCCACATTAGAGTACTTTTCAAGGATACTATACAGTTGGTTTTGGAAGCAGTTTGGCAAGAGTTTGAAAAACGTGTCAAGGCCATATTATCACCCCAGTTTCTTAAGTTATACGTATATCAATAACATCTGAAAGTAAAACGTGCAGCTTTGACAACTGGACTTACTTTGTCAAAACTACACGTTGCATGATTAGCTTGTTATATTAATTAAATTATATCAAGAAAATTAATTTTGATGTAATATCCTTTTTTCCAACAATTTTTGACCATGCATCCAGCAGTCTTGAATAATGGGTTGGAACTTTATGGATATGCTTAGGTAGTCTAGGCATTTTTAGACTTTGTTCTCCGATAACCATTTCTTTGGCTCTAAAGGGATGATGCCTTTGGTACAGGTGGCTCAATAAAATCTAAGCTCATTGTTCCCTTTATCTTATGTATATCTTCCCCATATGCCGGTCAAAATGCCCATTTCGCCTGTGCGCTTGTTAAATAGAGATGGCGCTGTTAAATCCCTAGCAGGAGAATTTTTCTTTAAGAAAGCTGGATATGGCCGATATGGTTTCATCGGGCTTCTCCAGCATCAGGTGGTGGCCTGCTGCGGGTATTATTTGCAGCACCGAACCGCTGATGGTTTCCTGCAGGTATTGGGAGTTTTTCGCTGGAGTCATTTTATCCTGATCGCCAACCAGTATTAATACCGGTATTTTTATTTCTCCCAATTGCTTGGAAACATCATAATTATTGCAGGCGGTAAAATCGGTATAAAGTTGCTGCTGGGAAACCTGGCTCAAGGTCTGCAGTTCTGCCGCCAACAATTGAGGATCAAAATTGCGGCCATAGGCAATTTTCAGGAAAGAAGTATCAAAGGTGCCTTGAGCTAGCTGCTCCAACATAGTTGGGTTTACTGGCATATTGGCTCCTGCTCCAATCAGTATTAGCCCATCAACTGTCTCCGGGTAGGTCAAGGCCGCTTGCAAAGCTATACTGCCTCCCATGGAATGGCCTGCTAATATCCATGGTCTGGGAAAGCCGTTGGCATCAAGAAATGCTTTAATAGACTTTGTATAAGCTTTGACGTCATCTACCGGGGTGCCCGGTGACGAGCCATGCCCCGTCAGGTCAACAGCAACATGCGTGAATCCGTTTATACTCTTTTCCATCAATGTTGCCCACTTGCGGTGAGTGCCTCCAGCCCCGTGAATAAAAATCAGGCTGCCCCCGGGAATGCCTCCGGGGTTGCTAACGGTTTGATAAAATAAATTCCCTGCATCTGCCATAATGTAACCTCCTCATTATCTTTCGAGCGAACAAGAACCCATGATTAAATATTCCCACATCCCTGGGAATCCGTCAAAAGGATGATCTGTATCAGACATTACTGTCAGGTGAACTTCAATTAATAGAGGCGTTCGCGGCGTAGAGTTCATCCCCGTTTGGTGTGTGGCCTTTCATAAAACCGATCAGCATCATTGAAAGGGCAGTGCCGATGAAAAAGTTTATTGGCATGGTTAAATCCATGGAGGAGTGCTTTCTGGTTACCAAATCGTGGAGAATCGTTCAAAAGCGGATATAAGGTATTATTACAGAAATCACGGGGACAGGTCCCTGGTTCTTTCTAGAATCAAGGGACCTGTCTCCGTGATTTCAGGCTAAGAGAAGTTTTGGGTATGATATGAAGATGAGGGTATGTCTTTTAGTAATTATAATAGACGATACCCTGTTTTTTCCAAGGTAATTGATTATTAGTAGTTTTGACTCAATGTAGTAAGGTACAATAAAGTGAGCCAATTAGTCAGTGGCCGGTATGAGCGCACTGAAGGCCGCCAGGGATGCCGCATCAAGCTGAAGGAAGTGATCCATTGTACATAAAAAGCATATCATCACGCCAGATTGCCATGGCGTTTACCGGAAGTTTTTTAGGAGCTGGTTTCGTGTCAGGACAGGAATTAACCCAGTTTTTTGCGGTATTCGGAAGTTTCGGAGTACTGGGAATGTTTTTTGCCGTTCTGATGTTATTTATATTGGGCTGCTTGGTTATGAAAATAGCTAAACGAACAGGATTTACCGAGTTTGATAAAATAATTGTAGAAAAAGAAATACCATGGCTGCGGGCTGTTTTTGGCGGGGTATTCATTTTTTTCCTGTTTGGGCTGGTAGTTGTTATGGCAGCAGGAGCTGGCGCCTTGCTTAATCAGGTGTTTGCTATCCCGACCATTTTGGGAAGTGCACTGATGATAGTCTTTTTGGCATTAATAGCCATGTGGGAAGCTAAAGGGGTGCTTACAGTATTTAGTATTACAGTTCCTCTACTGATCGTCACAGCTATGATTTGCGGCGTTTCATCATTTTTCTGTTTTGAAGGAGAAAACATAATGGCCCGGCCTTTTTCTGAAGCCAATCCCTTGCTGGGAAACTGGTTGTTCTCCACCATAACCTTTGTATCCTATAACATGATGGCAGCTGTCTCCATACTGGTGCCCATTGCATCAGAGGTAAAGGAAGAAAAAACTATTGATAAAGGAATACTTCAGGGGGCCATGCAACTTATGATTGTATTTGTCTGTATTTTAATACCCTTGATTTTACATCAAACTATGCTGGCGGGTGAAGAACTGCCGATGCTCACGCTGGCTGAGAATATACACCCGGTTATAGGGATAGTCTATGCCATTCTTTTGTTTTGCGGAATGTTCGGAAGTGCCTTATCCTGTCTTTTTGGAGTAACTGTTCGCATCAAGAAAATCATAAACATCAAGACCAAGACCCTGATACCGGCCTTGGTGGTGATGTCCTTCATTGGAAGTATTGCAGGTTTTAAAGAACTCATAGCAATCCTGTTGCCAATCTGCGGCTATATAGGTTTCTTGGCCATGATAGGTATCACCATGCATTTTGTATCATTGCAGAAGAAAATCAGCATAGACACAATAGAGTAACAACTATAAATACGGAGCCATATTCATCTTAGCTGACTTTGCTTCTGCAATAGCAGCCAACTGTGATAAGGTATCACTTGGATGCACCTGCTGCCATGCCATATTAGCTCTCTTTTCCTAATAAACCGTATAAAAACAAGTGAATGATTCCCAGTTTGTATTCGCTGCTGGTTTTGAGGTAATCATCTTCCTGCATGATGGACATCGATGAATAAAGGTATTTAAGTATAGCTTGGTCTGGAATATGCTCATCAAGCAAACCTTCTTTCTTACCCAGTTCAATAAATTTTAAATATATTTGAGCTGATTTTGCTGCTGCCGCCTCCCAGTATATCTTTTGCAGAGCATTATCACCCCACGCATACTCACTGAAATGGGAACGACCGGCCTCAATCACCGCCTCCTGTTTTTTGACCATGACTATCTTAAGCTTTTCCGGAAAAGGAATATCTCTGTCAAGTATTTCCTCATATTCCTTTATGGTTTTATCCAGAAAGCCAATCAGCACTTCTGTGGCCAGGGTATTTTTATCGCCAAAGTAGTTATAAATAGACACCGGGGAGACATGTGCTTTTGCGGCAATTTCCCCCACTCCCACGTCAGTTAAGCCACGTTCGGTAAAGAGCTCCCTGGCTGCACTGATAATTGCTTTCTTTTTTGCTTCCGTTCTTCTTTGATAACCATTCATTAATCATCACCTGAAGATTATTATATCATTGTTTTGAAATATAACAAAATCGATTTCAAAACTTATTGACAATGCGGGTTTAAGCGTATATTATGAAATGACCTAATCAATATTTCAAAACACTGTGGGAGGGTAGTCTTATGAAATCATATGTTTTAAACTTCCCTGAAATAGACAAGACCAAGCTGGAGCTTGTGGGCGGAAAGGGCGCAAATCTCGGGGAACTGGCAGTAATCGATGGCATACGGGTTCCTGAAGGCTTTTGCATTACCACCCGGGCATACCGAAAATTTACTGAGAACAACGCACAGTTGCAGGAATTACTGGATCAGCTGGCTGGACTGACATATTCTGACAAAGATCGGATTTCGCAGATCAGCGGACATATCCGTTCGATCATAGAAAACTATCACCTGGACCAAGAGATTGAAAACGAAATTATTGCAGCGCTATCTACGTTTGGTGAAAATCAGGCTTTTGCTGTACGTTCAAGCGCGACTGCCGAAGATTTGCCCGGTGCTTCATTTGCCGGCCAGCAGGATACCTATTTAAATATCCAGGGCCAAGAAGGAATACTCAAGAATGTCATCAGGTGCTGGGCATCCTTGTTTACTGATCGTGCTGTGATATACCGCATCCAAAATGGTTTTGATCACCGCAAGGTGCTGCTTTCCGTAGTGATACAAAAAATGGTAATGGCGGAAGCGTCGGGTATTATGTTTACCGCCGACTCCATCACCTCCGATAGAAAAACTATGTCTATTGATGCCGGTTTGGGGCTCGGTGAGGCCTTGGTATCTGGTCTGGTAAATCCCAATACCTATAAAATACGCAATGGGGAAATCGTTGCCAAAAGAATCGGAACCCAGAAGGTTCAGGTCCAGCCGAGCCAAGGAGGCGGTACTAAAGCAGCTGAAATTGAAGACAGCCGACGTAATATACAGGTGCTCACCGATGACCAAATCCTTGGCCTAGCCGTTTTGGGAAGCAAAATACAGGATCATTTCGGATATCCCCAGGATATTGAATGGTGCCTTGCTGACGGTGAGTTTTACATTGTACAAAGCCGTCCCATAACCACGCTATTTCCCTGCCCCAAGAGTCCTGACCATGTGAAACGAGTTTACATGTCCATGGGGCACCTGCAGGTAATGACTGATCCCATCCTTCCTCTGGGAATGTCCTTTTTTGAACTGGCGTCGCTTTTTCCTCTGGACCAGGCCGGAGGGCGGCTGTTTATGGATATCACTTTAGACCTGACCACGCCACAAGGAAGGCGGATGGTAAAGCAAAAAGTTGACACTATGGACCCTTTGATGGCCAGCGCGGTAAGAAAGGTTATGGCAGATAAGGATTATATCAAGAGTCTTCCCAGAGGCCAAGGTAATCTGCTGAAGGGGGCCAATTTTATCCCCTGGCTCAGGGAAGCATTTAGGATATACCGTAAAAACGACCCTTTAATCCTTTACCAAATGATCCTAAAGAACGAGAACGCACTAAATAAGCTGGAAACAAGCCTGCAAAATCTTTCGGGTGAGGACGTATTTGATTTTATCCAGAAAGATAAAAAAGAACTACATGCCAACCTGTTTGATGACACCGCCTTCGGAGCCGTGCTAGCCTGTCAGTATGCATCAAACTGGCTTAACAAAAATATTGAAAAGTGGCTGGGAGAAAGTAATATTACCGGCACCCTGTCAAAATCGGTAGAGCACAATGTCACTTCTGAGATGGGCCTTGCATTATGCCATGTGGCAGATATTGTTCGCCAGTATCCCCAAGTGTGTGAATATTTAGAGCAGGCGAATAACGAAAGCTTTTTCGATGAACTGACCAATCTTCGGGGAGGTGCGGAAACTGAGGCGGCCTTTTATTTCTTTCTAAAAATATACGGAATGCGCTGCCCGGGGGAAATCGACATTAGCAAACCGCGATTCAAAGAAAAGCCAATGCAATTGGTTCCGATTATCCTGAGCAATGTCAGGCTCTTGAAACATGAGGAGCATATTGAAAAGTTTGATCAGGGTAAACGGGAAGCCAAGCAAAAAGAAGATGAAATAATCAGACGCCTGCTACAATATCCCGGCGGTCCCAAGAAAGCTAAGAAAGTTAAAAAGATGATCAGCCTATATCGCAATTTCGTTGGAGCCAGGGAGTACCCGAAATATTTCTGGGTCCGACGCTACGCAATCTATAAGAGGGCGCTTTTACAGGAGGCCAACAAGTTAGCTGCGGCGGGAATTATCCATGACATCAGCGATATATACTATCTTTATTTTGATGAGTTCCGTGAAGCGGTTAGAACTAAACAGGTGGACCAATTGCTGATAGATAAGCGGAGAAAGGAATACTCCCGTTATGAAAAGCTGACCCCGCCGCGTATTATTTTGTCCGACGGGGAAGTGCCTTCCGGGGAATATGATGGCCGCAGCATCCCCGAGGGTGCCCTTATCGGCGTCCCCGTGTCGCTGGGCGTTGTTGAAGGCCGGGCCCGGGTGGTTGCCAAGCTTTCAGAAGCCCAGGTAGAAAAAGGTGATATTCTGATAACTCCCTATACCGATCCAAGCTGGACCCCTGTTTTTGTTGCCATTGCCGGGCTGGTTACCGAGGTAGGGGGCGAAATGTCACACGGTGCGGTGATCACCCGCGAATATGGCCTTCCGGCGGTGGTTGGGGTGGAAAACGCCAGCAAGTTGATTAAAGACGGACAAAGGATCCGGGTAAATGGAACCGAAGGTTATGTAGAAATTCTATAATGGATATCAATGCAGTAATCTACACCCTTCAAGTCGGCAATCCAGCGGTATGCCAGATTGTCGACGAAGGGTAAAAGACAACCTCCGGCGCGGACTTCGGGCCAACCGGGTCTGAGTGGCGAAAAGGTTGGCCTTAGAAAAACGCCTGTTGGATATACCCCAATGGCTGCAAGTATCTATATCTTCCGAACAGGAATCCAAACTTCACTATAAGCGTAATCTTTTTTATGTTCATCCATTTTAGTAAAAGAAAAAGCAGGGGCATTGATTACTTCGTAATTGGAAGAAGGAAGCCATTCTGAATATATTTTTGCCATTGTCTCTTGTAACGTAGAAGGAAATGATCCTTCATTTGGGAATATTGCCCACGTATAGGCTTCGACTGGCTTTATTTCTAATAGGTCACTTACTTGATTTTCGGTAGTTAAAATACCTATCAAGTGAGTTAAATCTCCTTCTTCTTTTAAGAAATTAGCATCAGCATCATAAGAAGCATTGACAATTTCATAAGGCTCTATATTCTGCAGAGAATGCATTTCTTCTTTTTGTTCATCCGTTATGCTTTTTGCAAGCTCAACAATCTCATAATTAACACCTTCAAATTGCATAGGAACACGTTTACTTACGCCGACTAAATTAAACCCTGGTTTGTCTTCAATTCTAAATTCCATAGCTACTCCTCCTTTGATATTTATTACGAATGAAAGTTTTGGGAACGATTTACTTATGCCTTGTTTTTTTACTTCTGAGGGTAAAAGACCACTCCATTTTTTAAATGCTCGAGTAAAGCCATCCATTGACTCATAACCATATTTATATGCAACATCGGTTACTTTTTCTCCATGTAATAAATCCTTATTTGCTTCCGACAATTTTCTATTTTTGATATATTCACTAAGCTTCAATCCTGAAATATAAAAGAATATCTTTCTAAAATGATAGTCGGAAACCCCTGCATATTCAGAAATTGTTTCAAGAGATAGGTCATCAGTCAAATGGTCTTCAATATAGTCAATAACATGATTTAATTCATGTAACATTATCTTCCTCCTTCTCATGCCTACAGAATACCAAAGCTACTTTAACAATGCTCGACTTTATTAACACAAAAAATATCTTATAATCCGGAGTTGAAGGGATGAAATAATGAGTCAAGGAT
>JAAZFJ010000343.1 GCA_012511795.1 Syntrophomonadaceae bacterium | reverse complement strand
TAAGAGCACCGGCTGAGAGAAAGCCGGAGGGATGTCCGTGGGTAAGGGCGGCAAAATCAGCCCCCATTTTAAAAGCTTTTTCTTTTGGGTAATACAGACCGGCGGGTGCCATCCGCATGATCCCCCCGCAGCCTTTGCTGCCGTTGATAGGAGTTTCCATGGTTCCCTGCCATCTGTGGAAGAGCGCTGTCAGGCAGGTTTGTCCCGGAGCCCTTGACTTATAAAGGGATTTAACCTTTAGCAGCCAGCCGCCATAATCCCAGTCAAACTCTTCGGCCCTGGAGTATCCCTGGGTATGAAGCCAGCGCTGATAAGCATGGTAAACCATGGTGGGAGTATGACAGAGCCCCCGGTCGTGTCTTCTGGCTTCAGCCCGCAGGATCCCTTCCGCAGTAAAAAGCATCATTTGTGTATCATCAGTGATTTCAGCCGTGCCGGACGGGGACGGCTGCAGATCATTGATCCCATTCCCGCCATAGCGGCTTAAAATATCATTGTATGTAAGAAATTCAACAGGCCAGCCCAGAGCGTCACCAATTGCTCCCCCCAGCAGACAGCCCCGAAAAAACTCCCCAGTTCTTTTCATATAATCCCCCTCAAAGACTTGCTGTTTTTAAGGATAACACAACCCATAAAAAAAGGTAATACAAAAATCATAAATATCCCGTCATAAAAAATGTCCGGTTCTGTAATAAGTAAAGACTATTCTATAAAAATCGGCAAAGGCAGGGGGTACACAGTCAGCAGAGCAAAAGCAGCCAGTAAAAACAGGATAAACAAAGCGGGAATGAACCAAATATTCGGGCCGTAACCGGCTGGTTTCTGCAGCAGCTTATAGCCGATAAACTGGCAGGCTGCCACTGCTGCGGCAAAGATGAGGATATCCAGGAATAGTTTGTTATCCCCCAAAACAGCCGTATAGCCGTAAAATAGCAGGACTAAAAAAATCGGGTTCAGATACATCTGCAGCGCCCGGACTGCCCAGTAGCGGCGGCGATATCTGCCGATATAAAAATAGGCAATAAAGGCAAAAATCAGGGTAGGGCAGATCCCCAGCTTTAAATGTTCCCACACACTATCATTGACCGGAGCCACCAGGCTGATTAGAAAAATACCGGTCCAGTCATAGAGAAAGTGCCAGGCAGCACCCAGGGAAAATATAAAGAAGAAACCGAATAATTCCCAGTAAAAAAGCTTTTTCTCCATTTAGCTTACCAACTCCCTTTTAAAAACTCCCTGCAGAGGATCTGCTTTTTAAATACCAAGATAGCATATTTCATTTCTATATCATATTCAATTTTTCTGCTTGAAGTATTGCTTCCCGAGAAGTAACAACAAACGCTAAAAGAAAAAGGGGAGCGGCATAAAGTAAAAATTTGGCAAAAAAGAACCCCCACCGTATTAATGGTGAGGGTTTACGTCAGAAATTATTTCTGGCCTTTCATATTTTATTGTTCTTGCTGCTCAATAACTTGTATATGGCAGCTAATCCCCGGGAGGAGCCGTATCAGGCGCTGCTTCGAATGTAAAGGTGATCTGGGGATTCAGATTAAGGTCAGCATCCCGCACTTGTCCGGAAGCGATCCTCAATATGAATGATCCAGGCAAGATAACCGCATCGAATGAATCTTCAGGGGTAATGACCAATTCATCCCCGTTGGCTGTAAAGATGCCGAAGAGTATTTCGCCTGTGATCCCATCACCTGAAATGTAGATTTCACCAGGAATTTCTTCGATCAGTTCTACGTTCTCAGTCATCTTTACGGTAATGGCTCCAATTGATTGGCCCACTACTGCGCTCAGTGACGTACCAGTCTGGGGAACACCGTCGAATTCCGCTGTGACGGAGACAAAATCAGGTACTGAAGCAGACACTACCTCCAGCGTGAAGGTTATATCCTCATTCACATTACCGTCGGCATCCTGAATCTGCCCTGCCGCTACGGTAAAGGTAAAGGTCCCCACATTGCCCAATGCATCATTCCCGGTATACGGGGTGATGATGGCTTCGTCTCCGTTTACGGTGAAGGTTCCGTAAGGAGTTCCTGCCGGGATCATTCCGCCGGAAATGGTGATCTCGCCTGTTCCAATCAGTTCAGCTTCTTCTGTCAGTGTGGCGGTGATCGTTCCCACGGTTTGTCCGAATTCCGCCTGGAGGGCTTCATCCTTGGAAACAGTCTGAGACACGCCGCCCAGTACTGCCGTTACTGAGTAAAGGTCTGGTACTACTGCCGGGATGACGTCCATGGTAAAGTTGATCTCCGGGTTCACATTACCGTCAGCATCCTCAATCTGTCCTGCTGCCACGGTGAAGGTGAAGATTCCGGCATAGCCCAGCACATCATTGCCCGGATACGGGGTGATGGTTACCGCAGTACCATCGATGGCAAATGTTCCGTAAGGAGTCCCGGCTGGGATAGGTCCGCCAGCCATAGTTATTATGCCTTCTGCTCCGGTCAGTGTGGCTGGTTCTGTCAATTCAGCCGTAATAGATCCTACCGATTTGTTGACTTCTGCATCTAGAGTTTCCCCTTTAAGTGCTGTCTTGGTTTCTCCGCCGATCACGGCGGTTACGGATACCAGGTCAGGTACTTCCGCTGGTGCGACCTCCATGGTAAAGTTGATTTCCGGGTTCACCTGTCCGTCAGCATCCTGAATCTGGCCTGCTGCAACGGTAAAGGTGAAGGTTCCTGCATAACCCAGCACATCATTGCCCGGATACGGGATAATGGTTACCGCAGTACCATCGATGGCAAATGTTCCGTAAGGAGTTCCGGAAGCGATAGGCCCGCCTGCCATGGTGATTATGCCTTCCGCTCCGGTCAGTGTGGCTGGTTCTGTCAATTCAGCCGTAATAGATCCTACTGACTTGTTGACTTCCGCGTCAAGAGTTTGTCCTTTAAGTGCTGTCTTGGTTTCTCCGCCGATCACGGCTGTTACGGATACCAGGTCAGGAATAAGGCTGGCTTCTGACACGATCAGGGTAAAGGTTATTTTCAGATTAGGATTCAGATCGGCATCCTTGACCTGTCCGGCTGGAACTGTAAAGGTAAAGGTCCCTGCCTGCCCCAATACAGCATTGCCCGGGTTGGGTGTGATAGTGGCTGTTTTACCGCTGACGGTGAAAGTGCCGTAAGGCGTTCCTGCCGGGATGGTTCCGCCAGAGATAGTGATTACCCCAGTGGTTCCGATCAGGGTAACATTCTCTGTGAGTTCTGCGGTGATCGTTCCAACTGATTGTCCTACTTCTGCGGTCAGGGCTTCACCCTTCGGGGCAGTTTGGGGTGTTCCGCCTAATTCAGCTGTCACTGATACCAGATCAGGAACTGAAGCACCTGATACCTCGAGGGTGAAGAGTATTTGGTTGTTGGCATGTCCGTCCACATCAACGACCTGTCCGGCTGGAACTGTAAAGGTAAAGGTTCCTGCCTTGGCTAAAACAGCATTGCCCGGATATGGTGTGATGGCAGCAGTATTGCCGCTGACGGTGAAGGTTCCGTAAGGAGTACCCGCAGGGATAGCGCTGCTTTGGATGTAGATAATACCATCTGCTCCCTCTGCCATGGTTACTTCTTCCGTCAGTGTGGCGGTGATCGTTCCCACAGTTTGTCCGAATTCCGCCTGGAGGGCTTCATCCTTGAAAACAGTCTGAGACACGCCGCCCAGTACTGCGGTTACAGATTCAAGCTCAGGCGGAACCGGTTCGTAAGATAGTCGAACATTGTCCACATAGTAGTCGACTTCATATGATGCATCAGTTGTCCAACTTTCAATTTTCAATTCAATGGTTTGTCCTTTATACGCTGACAGATCATGGCTGAAGTTCTGCCATCCGGAGTCGCCGTCCTCTGCAGTTGCATACCAACGAGCTATTTCAATTTCTTCACTTCCATCATTGACGATGACGTTCAAATAGTCATATGGGTCATCTGGGTCGCTGTATTCGTGTCCGATATTGTTGAACCTGTAATTCAGGCTTAGCATCGGGATGTCGCCATTATCGGCGATGGACAGATACTGTGCAATCGATGCCCATACTAGACCAGAATCCCCTTCACCATACATCCCGTCAGCTCCATCACCCATAAAGGATGCATACTGACCTTCCGAATACGTATTACCCTGTACCTGCGGGTAAATGCCGCTGCGTTTTACCAGCCAGCCTTTGAAATTACCGGTTTCAAAGCCGCCATTGTAGACCTGATCGGTATACTTGATCCACTCCAGGTTTGCCCGGTAGATACCGTCCGGGTTGGCGACGATGAAATCATAATAGAAGGTTGGGTGGGCATCGTTAAACCATAATGTCTCATCGGTATTGGGCTCCAGCGCTTTCCACTTACCGTCATCACCTATCGTGCCGATGAAAGTGACCTGGCCTTTCGCCAAAGAAATGGGTTCTTCCCATTTATCCAGCATCTCGTATTCCTTGTACAGATTCCCGTCATGGGGAGCAATGCCTTCATTGCCGGTGGGTTCCAGGGTTGCTTCCCAAACACCTTGCCATCTCAAGAGAGCTACATGTTTTGAGCCATCTGTGACTGCAATAATGTATAAATAGTACCCTTTGGGTTTTTCCACATTGAACCACAGCAATGGATCACTATCCGGGAGTGGATTACTTATAATACTGTCTTCAAAATAATCCGGGTCCTCCATGTAAAATTCTAAAATATAATCAATATTCGCATCTGTCAAAGGGATCTGTACATCATCTGCCATAAGCTTATAAGCTACATAAACAAATCCATCATTTACCCCGGCCTGATCAGTTAATTCAATAGTTCCCTCTGCCGAATCAAAGTTTACCGAGGATGAGTACCAAATGCCATCTTTCAGCAGCAGGTAGGAATATTCCTGCTCCGGCATGGGCTCCTCCGGCATGGGCGATGAAAACCATAAGTTCGTCAGTTCAGTATCAGGTGCTCCAAGGTCTTCAACGGTTGCATCCGGCAGTATCCTGTATAGTTTTGAGTAGGAGCTGAGATTGAGGGGAGTTTCCCCGTCAAGGAGCTGATATTCAGCTCTAATATTTTGTGTTGACATATCAAATTCGGCCTTACCGGTGGCAGATGCCTGTAACGGTTTCGGAGCAGTCCAGGTCAGTGTTACGGTGTAAGTGACTCCGGTCTTGGTCACTACGGTATAGGTATAATTGCCGCTTTCCTTCTGGACATTGAACCACAGGTATGGATCGCTGTCGTCTCCGACGGTTAAGGTCTTCGGTTCGGTGGCATCGGGTTCAAGAACCGTCATCTTCTCGATGTTGCTTGCTACCAGGTCAATGCGGCTCTCACCATCTAATAACTCAAATCCCTGGAATACATAGTCGCTTCCATTTATGGTGTTAAAGCCTGCACCAATGGGGTTCCAGGTGGCACTGGCATGACCATAGCTGATAACTGCCTTGCTCCAGGTTTTATCCTTCTTAATCAGGAATATGTGGTCGCCTTCCTGCTGCTCACCGC
>JAAZFJ010000342.1 GCA_012511795.1 Syntrophomonadaceae bacterium | reverse complement strand
CAGGACCTCTTCAAGAAAACTTCTGGCACTAACGTTATCCCAGCTATAAAGCAGGAATTTTATATCATGGCACTGTCTGCTTAAAAAAATATACTCAAAATGCCACAAATCTCAAACTTCTCAATATATTGGCGTAAAGAACACACCATAGGTGAAGATCGTGAGGTCAGCAGCGCCTTCCACAACCAGCACCCGAATTATTCGATTTTATAAACACAATAACGTTTATTGCTATTTTATTCCGAGTACCTCAAAAATCCTCGAATGATTTAATGCGTTTTCTCTAAGGCACTGAGTAATATTTGTAATACCAAGCATCCTTAATATGCTAATCACAAGGTTTCTGATAATTGCCATAACCCTCGGCCCATTACCTGTCCTGACCTGTGACCTATCTTCATCATAGGCCATATCCCGTACATAGTGTAATTTGTTTTCTATAGTCCAATGTCCACGGATAATTCCCATAAGCGTCATATCATCTGCCTGTTTTTCCGTAAGGCTGGTAACACCATACTCACACACATCGGATCTTTCACCGGTCTTTTTAATTATCCTTGTCCTTTCAATGCGAAATACCCGTTCTACATGGGGAAATTTCACATAGCTATTAAGCTTGTCGCTTGACCTTAATTTGCGTATTTCAATCCGTCCATGCCCTTTATCCAAAGTTTTTACTTCAGGGGGAAAAATCATCATCATCCAAGTCCTCTATTGCTTTTTTCAGGAGCTCCTGGTTGTCTTTAGCGATAAGTACATAATCCGCTTCCCGTCTTTTTATATAATTTGCCAGGTCTACCTGGGTATGAAGCGCATCCGCTGTTATAACCTTGCCCTTTATATCTATTTTATCCAGCAAAGGCTGTGCTGCAGGTATCTCATTGCTTTTTTCATCTACCTCCTGTTGCGCTAATACTTCTCCACCTTCATGGGCGACAGCAGCTACAAGATGAACTTTTTTCCCGCTATCCAATCTGGCTCCTCTCAATGTCTTGCCATCCAACGCTATCCTTTCGTACTTAACCTGCTCAGTAGTCCATTCACCAATTATCTGATCTAATTCCTCTGCATCAGTTTTTTGCAGTACCCGAGAAAATGTTGTGTCGCTGGGGACAAGATATTCCTGCGTATCCCAATCATCATACTTGCATCCAAGGATCTTTCGTTCTTCCTGTGTAAGGCTTTCCCCAAAATCCTCCATACCCACATAGCTCTTCATGCCTGCAAATCCAGCAAGTATGCTTATTGCCAGTACTGCCTTCTTTGGATGCCGTTTTCCCTGTCCACCTCTTGAATCTTTGAGCTTTTCCAATCTTTCAAGCAATCCGCCGGGACCAGTAACAGCTACACTTTTGACTTCAACCATGACTCTCCCTCCGCCTATCCATTGAGGCAGCATCAACTCAGCCGTTAATATGTCCCGGGCACCTTCTGCAAGCTCTTTTACGTATATTTCTTTCTTTACGCCATGGTAATAATATTTGCTTGCATTCTTGCCATATCCCTTTGTTTCACCTAATCTATTCCATCCGGCAGCTTTGTAGCATGTGCCGGCAAACCGACCTTTTTCTACAAAACTTTCAACCATCAGCAAAGGATGCCCGTGTCGGTTTTCCCAGTCTTTTGATATCCTCCTTATACTCAGCCCCAATATCCTGGATGCCAGGTTTTTTAACCTAATCCATGGTAGAATGAGAAACCTTTGGTTGTCGGCGATATATTTCAGCCTTTTCCACTGCTGATCACTTCGCCATCCTATCCATTTATCTCTGTCGGTGCATTTAAATGCGCCGCTTCCCCAACCTAAAAGGGCTACCCATTCTCCATCCATTTCTGCTACATATTTAAGTATTTCTCCTGACAAACGTTCAAATCCAAGATAATGATGCTCCTTCATCAACTGGTCCCATTTTTCTTCTTCGGCTGGCTTTATTAACCTCACTTCAAGATT
>JAAZFJ010000341.1 GCA_012511795.1 Syntrophomonadaceae bacterium | reverse complement strand
TTCCATATATCAGTGTCTGCGGGTTCATTTCTTTGACCATGGTCCCGATTAAAGGGCCAAAACAATCTAAGATATGCCGGTCTGAACCAAGACATATAAATACCTGCTCTGCCGGAAAGCCGGAAAAGATATTGGCCAGAGCTGCCTTCAGACAGTCTCTGATTTGAGAATCTTTGTAGTGCATATCAAGCATTGTTTCATTTACCATAGTAATTGTCTTTCCTGAACCACATTATCATGTATATTTAACCCCTTAGAACTGTTTTTAATGAGGCAATAAACCTTTGGTTTTGCTCAGTGGTCCCTACTGTAACCCGGATGTGGGTCGGATAGCCAAAAACGTCACCGGTTCTTATGATAACTCCCATCTTAAGCAGACGTTCAAAAACTGTTCTGGCATCCTGCCCGGTATCCACAAATATAAAATTCGACTGGGTAGGCACATAGTCAAGCCCCATCTGGTCAAATTCTTTATATAAATATTCTTTGCCCTGCTTGTTTTGCAGCAATGTATTCTTTATATAGGCTTCATCACTTAATGCTGCAGCAGCAGCAACCTGGGCCAATGAATTCACATTAAAGGGTTCAAATACTTTTCTTACGGCCCGGGCAATTTCAGGATTTGTCAGACCGTAACCTATTCTTAATGCTGCCAGTCCATAGAATTTGGAAAAGGTCCTTAATACAATCACATTTTTGTTTTCTTTTAAGTACTTTATCCCGCTCTTCAACCTTTCATCATCGGCGTATTCAATATAAGCTTCATCCAATATAATAAGAATGTCCTCAGGCACCTTCTGCATGAATAGATTCAACTCATCTTCGCCCAGAAAAGTACCTGTAGGATTGTTGGGATTGCACAAATAAATGATTTTGGTTTTACTGGTGACAGCAGCGTAGATGGCATCCAAATCATGGCAGAAGTTTTTTAAAGGAACCCGAATACATTTTGCCCCCATAATTTTGGCAGTAAACTCATATTCTGAAAAAGTGGGGTCAGCAAAGATCACTTCATCGTCTTTATTGAGAAAAGTTTCCGCAATAAGCCTTAACAATTCGTCAGAACCATTACCAATCAGAATTGCCTCCGGTTCAATTTCTAAAACCTGAGACATTTTTTCTTTCAGCAAGTAGCAGTTTCCGTCAGGATAAATGTTTATCATATCCAGAGCCGTCTTTATTGCTTCCACTGCTTTAGGCGGTGGACCCAGAGCATTTTCATTGGAAGCCATTTTAATAATATCATCAATGCCCAGTTCCCTTTTGACCTCTTCAATGGGCTTGCCGGGTACATATTCGTCCAATTCAAAAATCTCTTTGCGCGCCTTTTCTTTTATAAAAATGTTCATATTTATCCCTCATCTATAAATCTTCTAAAGGAGTCTCTTAAACCAATTACCAGTTTGGCCTTGTCCTGATTCACAAACTGCCAACAAAAAATGCCAGCATTCATGGTCATTTCCTACGTGATAACAAATCTTTCTTGTTCATTGTTTTACGGTAGTCTGTGCCCAGGAATAATGGCATTATAAAAATCTGCTATTGACGTTATCAGACATACTGCCATCCTGCTTATAAATAAACCTGCTGTTTCCCCATTGATAACTCCACCGTACTACCGTAGCATTTCTATTATATACTGGGGCAAGGCAAACGCTGACTGGTGGACCTTGTCATTATAATATTTTAAACCATTTATCTGCCGTCTGTCACTAGATAATATTGACGGATCGTATTTTTTGGAACCTATTGTAAATGACCATGGGCCACTGACATAAGTAGGGACTGTAGTCAGGTAAACAAAGGCATTATCATATACCGTCCGGATGTTTCTTACTGTGTCTGCAAATACCTGAGGATAAAAGATTGGAGACTCTGACTGTACCGCCAGTATTCCGCTGCTGTTTAAAGCTTTGTAGGTATTTTTATAAAACTCCCGGGAAAATAACTGAATGGCAGGTCCCACTGGATCTGAAGAGTCAATAATGATCACATCATACTGTTTGCTGCATTCCTCCAGATATTTTACCCCATCGGCATATTGGACGTTGGCCCTGGGGTCAGCAAAAGAACCCGCCATGGAAGGAAAATATTCTTTGCTTAGTTCAACTACCCTGCGGTCAATTTCTATTAAGTCAACACTTTTGACCTGTTGATGCTTTAAGACTTCCCTTAGTGTTCCCCCATCTCCTCCGCCAATAATAAGTATCTTTTCCGGGGCAGGATGAGCATTCAGCGGTACATGTGCAATCATTTCATGATAAATATACTCGTCCTTGTCACTTACCTGTAATGCCCCGTCTAAAATCATAACCCGTCCAAACTCCACAGTTTCCATAATTGAAATTTGCTGATAATCACTTTTTTCATTGTGAAGAATATCGGTAATTTTCCATCTCACCTCGTAACCGGGGGTATGATTTTCATAAAACCAGATATCATTCAATTTGTTTACACCTCCTGAGTGTCTGCACCTCCCGAAGAAAGCTTGTTTTTTTCATTGATCAAATCATTAATTATATCTTTATTAAACTGCAGGGATTCTTCATCAGACCAGTCAATTGCCAGCAATGTAGCTTTGATTATTTCATCCAGTTCAGAGTTATCATAACTTTTCATCCATTGCTTTAGAACTTCCAAAAATTCCGGCTTGTCTTTTTTATTTACAGTCAGCTCTAATAAATTAAGCAGAAATATCTGCTCATCTTCATTTATTTTTAGTTTATACCTTAATTCATAGATCAAATTAGCTGTTTTAAGATAAATTTGTTCTGCATTCTTATCTACCACCATTTATCTTATCCTTTCCGCGTCCTTCATGGTTTGCTTCTGCAGATCAAATTTGATAGGTATGCGAATTCCGCTGCGGCCATCACGGTTCTTTTCAATAGCTATATAGTAATTGGGTTCTACAT
>JAAZFJ010000340.1 GCA_012511795.1 Syntrophomonadaceae bacterium | reverse complement strand
GCCATACCCAAAGTCGCTTATATAAATAAGATGGACCGGGAAAATGCCGATTTTTATAAAGCATTGAATGAAATGAAGGAAACCTTTTCCGATAACATAGTCCCTGTTCAGCTTCCCATCGGTGCTGAGCATAACTTTAAAGGCGTAGTAGACCTGATCCAGATGAAAGCTTTGATCACCGAACCTATGACCGGCAAGATCACCGTTGAGGATATTCCTGCGGACATGATGGATGATGCCGAATCCTATAAAGAAGCCCTGATCGAAGCAGCTGCTGAAGCAGATGATGATTTGCTGGAAAAGTTCCTGGAAGGGGAAGAACTTACCAATGAAGAGATCCTCGCCGGCATCAAAGCTGCTGCAGTAAAAGGCACAGCCGTTTTCGTATTCTGCGGTGCAGCTTTAGCCAATATAGGTGTAACTCCACTGATGGACTTTATTGTGGACTGTATGGCATCACCAGAACAAAGCATACTGGCAGAGGACAAAGATATTGCAAGCGGCCCTCTGGCTGCCCATGTATATAAAACCATTGCCGACCCGTATATCGGCAGACTCACCATGTTCAGAGTGATCAGCGGCAAAATGAAAGCTGAAAGTGTAGTATATAATGCCAATAAGGAAAAAGAAGAAAAAATCCCTTCGCTCTTGATCATGACAGGAAAAGAACAGGCCCAGGTCTCCGAAATGTATGCCGGGGACATAGGGGCACTGGCCAAGTTGTCGGTAACTACCACCGGCGATACACTGACCGTGAAAAACAATCCGGTCATCATGGATCCCATCATATTCCCAGATCCTACTTTCAGTGTGGCCATTGAACCCAAGAGCAAGAAAGACGAAGACAAACTAAGTGGTGCCTTGGGCAGGATCCTGGAAGAAGACCCCACCATCATTGTGGAGAAAAATCCTGAAACCAAGCAGACCATCATGAAAACCATGGGAGACACCCATCTGGAGATCATCCAGGAAAAACTAGCCAAGAAATTTGGTGTTGAGGTCGTCAGCAAGGAAATGAGAATTCCTTACCGTGAAACTATCCGGGCTAATGTGAAAGTGGAAGGAAAACATAAGAAACAATCAGGCGGTGCCGGTCAGTACGGTCATGTGTGGATTGAATTCGAACCATATGCCGACGGAGAATTCGCCTTTGCAGAAAATGTTTTCGGCGGATCAGTTCCTCGTCAGTATTTCCCGGCGGTTGAAAAAGGCCTGCTGGAAGCCATTGAAGAAGGAGTTCTGGCCGGCTACCCGGTAACCAATATCAAGGCTACCTTGTATGATGGTTCTTATCATGCAGTTGACTCCTCAGAAATCGCTTTTAAGATGGCTGCCAAAATCGCCTTCAAAAAAGGTATGGAATCTGCAAGGCCGGCACTTTTGGAACCCATCGTAAATGCTGAAATAGAAGTGCCCGATCAGTACATGGGAGATATCATAGGCGACCTGAACAGCAAACGGGGCCGGGTACAGGGAATGGAACCTGCCGGCAAAAGACAGGTCATAAAAGCCCAGGTACCTCTGGCGGAAATGGCCAGATACACCATCGACCTTAAATCCATGACCCAGGGACGCGGCAAATACAAAATGGAATTCTCCCATTATGAAGAAGTCCCCGGACAAAATGCAGATAAAATTATTGAAAAAGCCAAACGCGAAAAAGAAGAAAAAGAGAAATAAGCAATCAACAATCAGTAGTGGAGGGCTTGCGCCCTCCATTAATTTTTATTTTTGATAATATATTATAAAAGAGGAGGTGCAAAGGTATCCAAGCATCGCTGATACCGGAATCATGGAACAAATATTTTACGCAGCTTATAAAAACATGCTTTACTCCCTGGGCGGCTTCGAGTTGATAAACTATGTGAAAGCCATCGTCATATTCCTGGTCTTTCTCTTATTCAGCCGGCTGCTTACCAAATACATACTGACCTGGATGCAGAATCTGGCGATAAAAAATCAGCAGGACTTCCTGGCCAAAACCTTCCAATCCCTGCAGGAACCTTTAAGAGCCTTCTTTATAGTCCTGGGGCTGGCCCTGGCCGTTGGATACCTGCCGGTTTCAGTTACTCATCAGGGGACCATCAACAATATTGTCAGGTCACTGGTTATCATCTTTATTGCCTGGTGTTTAATGCGGCTGGTGGATTACGTCAGTCAGTTCCCCGATGAGATCAAGAACAGATTTAACCTGGATAAAATCCTGATACCCTTTTTAAGAAATGCTATACACTTTATCATCATCGCCCTGGCCGTGGTAGTGATCGCTCAGGAATGGGACTATAATGTAAACGGATTTATCGCCGGCCTAGGCCTGGGCGGACTGGCTTTTGCCCTGGCAGCCCAGAACATGTTGGCCAATCTGTTCGGCGGCATGGTCATCATCACGGAAAAACCCTTTTCCCTGGGAGACTGGATCGAAACCCCCAGTGTGGAAGGATCAGTGGAGGAAATCACCTTCCGCAGCACCCGGGTAAGGACCTATGATCATAAACTAATCACCGTACCCAATTCAACCCTGGCCAATGAACCCATCACCAACCATGCCCGCATCGATCAACGAAGGATGACCTTCCACCTGAGAGTGACTTATAGTACCACCCCAGAGAAAATGCAGGAATGTATAGAAAAACTTAAGACGATGCTAATACAGCACCCTGATATACATAATGAAGTCAAGGTCTACTTCGATAAATTCGGTGACAGCAGTCTTGATATACTGGTGGACTGCTTTGCCAAAACCGATCTGTATTTTGACTGGCTGGAAATAAAGAGCAAAGTAAACCTGGAAATCATGAAGCTCATGGCCGACGAAGGAGTATCCATCGCCCTTCCCAGCAGAAGCGTATATCTGTCAAATGGGGACGTACCCTAATTGTCAACTTTTTTGCTTTGCAAACAGTCCATTTATTGAGGCGCGTACCCCTCCGGGGCACAAGCGATATGCACGCCGCTACATGGTTACCGAAGGAGCGTAGGGACGCGCAGTGTGCGCCGCTACTGTGTTATGGGTGGCATGTTTTATGGCGCGCACTGCGCGCCGCTACAAAAACAACATGCGCCGCTATAAGAACAACGCGCGCCGCTACTACTTTCCACTTTCCAACTAAACCCTAACCCCTGACCAACTAGCCAACTAACCAACTTTCCAGTTTCCAACTTAAACACACCCAAAAAACTTTGATATTTCTAGAGGAATTGAAGCTATATTGTCGAATGATAAAAAACAACTATATAATCGAGAATGTTTTCGAGTTACTGTCCCTAAAGCATAGTCTATGGGCAGTAACCGACAGGGTATAACTGGAAACGGCTATGCCTCCCATTGCGGAAAGAAAACTGGACTGTCTGTCTTTTTATCGTATGATGTGATTTTTTAGTCAGTTGCTTTCGCAGCTGACTTTTTTATTTATACAGCATACTCCGAGCGGGTTATTAGGTGACTTCGGATGTGGGAAATAAGAGCAGTGT
>JAAZFJ010000339.1 GCA_012511795.1 Syntrophomonadaceae bacterium | reverse complement strand
GCCTATGTAAAAGATGAAAAGGTTATCAAAATCGAAGGTGATCCAGATCATCCCATCACCAGAGGACATTTGTGCCTGAAAGGTTATGCAAATGTTCAGAAGATCAACAGCCCTGACCGTGTCAAGTATCCACTGCTCAGAGTAGGGGAACGTGGAGAAGGCAAATTTAAACGGATCACCTGGGAAGAAGCCATGGACTACATGGTGGAAAAAATCACTACTATGCGGGACAAATATGGCAGTGAATCCCTGGTTGAATACGGATATTCCGGAAACCGCGAGCATATGGCCAAAGCAGTCAGCGGACGTTTTCTTAATCTGTTTGGAGCGACTAAGTTGGTAGGAAGCTTCTGTCTGTTGTCAGGTGCAGCCGGATCATATCATTCTGTTGGTTTCCAACATACTATGATGCCGGAAGTATGGTCAGAAAAGGCCGAACTCATAATGTTGGTCGGTCGTAATCCATCTTTCACTAATCCGCATATATATCCATTCCTATATAAGGCAATGGAACGCGGCGCCAAACTGATTGTGTCTGATCCGTATGTTACCGCAGTAGCTTCAAAGGCTGATCTGCATCTGCGGCCGAGACCGGGTACTGACGGAGCCATGGCTCTGGGAATGATCCACTGGATCATAAAGAAAGACTTACACAATAAGGAGTTTATTGCCCAGAACACCAACGGATTCGAAGATCTGGAAAAACTGGTCGAGAAATGGACTCCCGAATACACAGAAGAGATTACCACTATTCCTGCAGAGCAAATTAAACAGGCAGCAGAGATGTTCGCCACTCATGAATCACATCTCGAATGCGGCTACGGACATCAGCGCTATAGCAATGGACACCAAGTTCAAAGAGCTCTGGCATGCCTGTCAGCGGTTTGTGGTCATATTGGTAAAGAGAGCGCCAACTACAACTTTATTGATTCCATGGGCTTTCCTGCTCTTGAAGGATTTATGCAGACCGCAAAGGTCGCTGCTCCTGAAGGTGCAGACATTAAAGCAACCCGCATGATCAATATTGCTACATTCGCCAAAGCTGTGCATGAAGCACAAGATCCACCCATTAAAGGGGTTATATCGTGGCGCGGTGGTTTAGTTTCTCAGCAGCCCTATGTGGATTATACGATCGAAGCACTGAAAAAATTAGATATGTTTGTAGTTATTGAACAGTTTATGACTGATGATACTGATTGGGCTGATCTGATACTGCCTAGTTGCCATTTCTTAGAACAATACGGCTACCATTCCTCCTATTGGCACCACTATAATCAGGTTTTGGTTCCGGTATGTCAACCTTATCATGAAGCAGTACCGGATCTGGAAATTTGGGAAGAATTGGGACGTCGGCTAGGCTTTGAGGAGTATTTCCCCAGCGAACGAACCGGTTTGGATTATGTACACATGCTAATTGGTGAGCATACTGACGTAGATGGAGCTGTATCCCCCAACGGACCTGTTCGCTTCAGCGAAGAATGGTGTCCGAGAGTTCCTTATGCCGATATGAAATTCACGACTCCGACCGGCAAAGTAGAACTATATTCAACTTCTATGGAAGAAAGAGGGAAGAAGTTCAAGGGTGATTATTGTCCAGTTCCTCACTTTATTGAACCCGATGAGAGCCCATTAGGCACTCCGGAATTGGCCAAGAAATATCCATTGACGATCATTTCTCAGCATCCGGCTTACAGATTACACTCACAATACTATAATTTACCTTGGATTCAAGAGATCGAAGGTCCGGCTAAGGTGTTCATTAATAAGGTAGACGCTGATAACCGCGGCATCCAGAATGGCGATAAAGTGACGATCTTCAACGATAGAGGCAGATTGGAGAACATTCTGGTAGCTGTAAGTATCAGAACCAAACCGGGTGTGGTCGAACTCAGTAGTGGTATGTGGGTAAAACTGGGCGGAAGTGTCAATAAACTTACGTCTCTCAGCATCGGTGGACCCCGCGATGTATTGGGTGAAAACGGAATTATGTGGGAGTTCAACCCGCTCCTGGATGGGAATACAACCGGATACTTCAACACTCTAGTCCAGATTCAAAAAATGTAAGGTGAGGAGGGAAATAAATAATGCAGAGGAAACAAGTTACGATTTATGTGGATACCAAACGTTGCATGAACTGCCGCGCTTGTGAAATCGCCTGTAAACTGGAAAATGATCTGCCCGCAGGCCCCAGGTATACGATGGTAACGGAAATAGAAGTAACCAAAAACGGTGTAGATAAATGCGAGTTTTTACCGACCCCTTGTATGCACTGCGGAGACGCCCCCTGCCTACAGGCTTGCCCCACCGGAGCTATTTACAAGCGTGCTGACGATGGCTTGGTATTGGTGGAAAAAGAAAAATGCATTGGCTGTCATGAATGCCTGTGGGCATGTCCCTTTGGTGTTCCACAGTTTGGTCTAGACGGACTCATGCAGAAATGTACGCTATGTGTACATTTACAAGATGAAGGAAAAAGGACGACGGCATGTGCACTAGCTTGCCCGGCAGAGGCGATCATGGTAGGAACCACTGATGAAATATCTGCGGCACTTAGAGAACGCTATGCGGGAAACAGTCGTAGAAAAATGGCTGAATAACAAAGAATCTTTTGTGCTGAAATCTTCGGATTTCAGCACAAAAGAAAAAGGTGGGAATATCATGTGGACTTTATCCGTAGATAGAGAAGGCTGCAATCATTGCGGAATTTGTCAGGTCATGTGTTCACTTGCTAAAAAGAAAACAATACAGCCAACGCAAAGCAGAATACAAGTGGATCGCCGCAGTGGAACAGATTTTCAGTCATTGATATACTGTCATCATTGTGCGGAACCCATCTGTGTGGATGCATGTCTGATGGGTGGTGCCAAAATTGATTTTGAATCTGGTCGTGTAGATCGTAATACCGAAAAGTGCTTTGCCTGCGGTGCCTGCCGGGTCATGTGCCCTGTAGGAGCATCTGTATACGATAGTGATGAAGACGCCTATGTGACCTGCGATTTATGTGATGGGGATCCAGTTTGCGTAAAAGTATGTCCCCAAAATGCCATCAAATACATGGATGTTGCCGATGTAAGCGTGGAAATTCGTAACCGGGCAGGGGCTCGCTTTTTCCAAGGACGTCAGGAGGGATGGTAGGATGAATTCGATAAATGACAACATTCGCTGCGTCTTGGTCGATCTGGAAAAGCAGAAAACGAATATTAGCGAGTTTTCCTTGCAGGATATACCTGACCTGGTCGGAGGTTGGAGCGTTCAGTATGTGCTGTGGAAAAAGCAATGGGAAAAGTCTCTGAAAAAAAAGGATAAGTATCCGATGTTAGGTTTATCAACTGGCCCGGTCACCGGAACCGGCGCTCCCGCTTCTGCAGGTTTCAATTGGTGTACGCTCGGTGAGAGCGGATTAATGCTACAGCAGGCCGAGGGCCGATTAGGAGCAGAACTTCGCTATGCAGGCTTTGATCATGTCCTATTTTGCGGCAGATCTAGTGAGCCGGTGCATATTCGATTCACCGATGAGCGAGTTGACATCCTCAGCGCCGTGGAATACTCCGAAAAAACAGCTGAAGCAATCTATGAACTAATGATCAGTCAAAGTCTGGAATCAGGTCGGGTGGTTGTTACTGCTGAGCCTGATGGGCTTTTGGAGGACAAATATTTCACTATCGGGACATCTGATACAGCCTCCGTACTGGCCGGCATGAATGTTAAGGCCATAACTGCATTTGGGCTGGGGAAAATTAGGATTGCGGAGCCAGAGGATTTTTTAAACCTTTGTATAGGACTTTATCAGGATTATCGCAAGAATAAGGGCAATGAAAAGAACCAAGCGGGCCCATTTGGCTATTATTTGTCTCCCTGGAGATCTGTCCAGTTGAATGATGATAATCGAACCGACTTGGCAGAGGCTAGAATTTTGAATTTGATTGACACTGACCTTGGAAATCAACAAGTGGAAGATATTGTATTTGCATTGTTGGGGTTATGCTGGAATGAAACATTCCCCCCATCCAGTCGCCTGGAACACGCTGCCAGATTGCTAAGCAGTATCCAGGGAAAATCCTGGAGTGCGACACAGTTAAATGAAATGGCTCTGAGAATTATACGGATAAATCAAGAATTTCTGTCCTGAAAGGAGCGGAGTATATGCCTGACTTAAAGAAGCAGCAAACTAAGGTTGACCTAGCGGTAATAGGAAATGGTGTTGCGGGAAATAATGCGGCTTTTTCCGCTCGAAGATTGGATCCGGACATGAATATATTGATCATTGGCGGTGAAAATTGCTGTGAGTATGCAGCTGGAGCGTTGCCGGATTATTTGCAGGGCCATTTGGAAAGAGAACAGATTTTTATCAAAGAAATAGAAGATTATGAGAAGAACAATATTCAGGTAAAAATGGGAGAACGTGCTCTTAAGGTAGATCCTGATAAGAAAGTAATAGAAACGGACAAAGGACGGATCAAATACAAAAAGCTGGTATTGGCTCTAGGAAGTGAAGCGATCGTTTTACGTATACCTGGAGCAGACCTGCCAGGAAACTTTGTGATGAAACGCCTGGAGGATGCTGACAAAATTGGTTCTTATAAAGCCAAGTCCGCGGTAGTGATCGGCTCAGGAGCTATTGGTCTGGAATCGGCTCTGGCTCTTAGGGGCAAAGGGGTCAAGAATGTAACTCTGATCGAGATGATGGATTGGGTTATGCCAAAGTCCCTAGATGAAACCAGCGCACGAAAGATCGAAAAGCTATTGGAAGAGCAGGGCGTTACTGTTCTGACCAGTGATAAAGTTAAAGAGGTACAGGGTAAAAAGAAAGTAGAACAGGTAGTAACAGATAAACAAAGCATTAAATGCGACATGGTTATTTGGGCTGTGGGTGTTCTGCCTGTGGTTGATTTAGCTAAGGATATGGGCGTCGAACTGGGGGTAACCGGAGGAATCAAAGTTG
>JAAZFJ010000338.1 GCA_012511795.1 Syntrophomonadaceae bacterium | reverse complement strand
TCTGCCTATACCTGCTCAGACGCACTTTGGGGTGGAGCCAAAAAGAAGCCGCCATTTCTTTAAGAGATTTTGCTTATGTATGTAAATCCGACCGTTCATATGCCAGCAAACAAGTCAAGGATTTAGTGAAGAAAAACATCCTTATCTTAACCGGAATCCAGGATCGAAAGCACGTCTATCGAATGAACAATGATATTTCTTCCTGGGATGTGAGCTGTATCAACATAGACAGGCTCATTAACATCCCCAAAGGCGGTCCGCATAACGATAAAAAAGCCAAGATTGCAGATCACAATTATACAAAGACTGAGGATTCTTTTTCTGCTGATCAAATGTTGTACTCTGATACCACATCAAGCATTTCTAAAACTGCAATGTTGCACTCTGCTACCACATCTATGTGGTACGCTGATACCACATCTATGTTGTACTCTGATACCACATTCGAACCAGCTTCGCCCTTAGAGGAATCGGAAGAAGAGACAGGCCTAAATAAATTATTAAAGAAAGATAAATATAAGATAATACGTGCTATTTATTTTGAAAGATCGTATTATTATCAATTAGCTAAACTACTGGCAGATCTTATTACTGAACGAAATAGAAGATTAGAAGAACCTGATATACAAGTCTGGGCAATGGCAATAGACTATATGATAAACTCTGATGAAAGACATCCCGAAGAAATCAAAGAAATAATTTTATATAGCCAGCAAGATGAATTCTGGAAAACAATAGTCACGGATACTGAGAAACTACGTTTCTTTTATGACAACATAAAGACTAAAAGATTATTGAAGAATGGTTCCCGGTACAAAAAGGATAAAGAATACGACAAATACGAGATAATTTACATAAGTTGATGAATCCAGATCATATAAATGATTGCATCACCTTTTCATTTGCTGTTTATGATTGCGCCCATACCGGGCACACCAAGCAAAAACACCCCCGGACTCACGCCCGAGGGTGTTTGTTCACCTGTCTGTATTATTTTTTCTCCGCTAATGCCAGGGAAATAATAAATGCCGCTTCAGCTCTGGTGGCATTGTTCCCCGGTCTGAAGGTTTGATCTCCGTAGCCGGTAATTAATCCATTGGCAACAGCTATAGCAACTGACTCTCTCGCCCAGTCAGAGATTGCCTCATAGTCGGCGAAGTTTAACTGCGTGGATGGACCCGTCAGCCTAGCTGCTTTTACTACCATGGCTGCAATCTGTTCCCGGGTAACCAGGTCATTGGGGCCAAATCTGTTGTCACCGTAGCCGCTGATAATTCCTGCTGCATAGGTGGCGGCAATGGATTCTCTGCCCCAATGATTTCCGGTATCCACAAATACCTGGTCATTATCAGCAGCCGGAATTCCCATTGCCTGCACCAGGATCTGAGCAAATTCAGCCCGGGTTACTGTATTGTCAGGCTTAAAGGTGCCGTCAGAATACCCGTTAATTGCTCCGGATGCAACCAGACTGCGAATAGCCTCCTCTGCCCAATGGCCGGAAATATCAATTAAGGCCACAGAGGGGACTTCAGGCTGATCGGTATCGCCAGGTTCTTTAGGCTCATCAACAGCTTTGGTTTTTGCCAAAACTGCAAAATTGGCAAAGTGGTCGGTGGTTCCACTGGCTGCACCTGCGGACCAATCTACTTCAGTATTATCCAGCAGGTTCCAGCCGCTTCCGTCCCACCCGAAGACTGCCAGTTCGTCCTTTTCCTGATCTGCTTTGCTCTTGTCAAAGGGCAGGGTAATGGTTACATCTTTTTTGAAGTTTCCGCTCTTATCCTTGCTGAAATCAAATATGCTGCTCACCAGTCTGTATCCTTCGGGGAAGGTAAAACCTGAGCGGCCTATGGTGTTGATGTTTACTCGGATATCAGTATCAACGGCATCCTTGGGAATTACCACCTTGGCGTCATCATTTCTTGCGGTACCGCCTTTGCTGTCGATCAAGGTTCCAGAGGGGCTTATTCCACCGCCTCCTCCACCGCCGCCTCCGCCGGTGCCACCGGTATCACTGCCCTTTTTAGCAACAGTAACGGTGGCTACAGGTGCAGCTTCGTAGGTAGTGCCGTCATTATGGGAAAGCTTCAGGGTATATGTCTGTGGGTTTTGAGTATCGATGTTGGCAGGAAAGTTTAAGGTGGCCTTTTGTTGCGCAGCGGTACCCGTGGTAACTGCAGTAATACCCGGGACAACGCTTCCCATTTCATCAAAAGCCGAAATGCGCAGGCCATCTTCCAGGTTTTCCCCGGTCAGGGTAATGAGGTTTGCTCCCCCGGCAGAAGGCATATTTGCCGAAGCAGGGGTTATTGCTGAAACATACGGACCCACACGGATATCAATGCGTTTTTCAACATCGAAGCTTTTTCCGGTGTCAGAGTTGACACAAGCACAAATCAAGGTCACTTTGCCAACCTGGCTTCCAAAAGAAAGGATGTTTTCGTTTATGGCACCCGCTGTCCCGTGATTTTCCAGCGTCCAGCGGATTGAAGACGGGTAAGCAATAAGTTCCTCAGGGGTAAATTCCTGTCCATACTGGTCGAAGGTTGCCACCGCCAAGGTATCCAGAGACAGGACCGCATTTATGGCTGCAGATCGGGGAGCATTGCTCACACTGATACTGCTTAATCGCCGTGGAGCGCCAACTTTCAGAGAAATCTTGTTGCTGGTAATGGTCTCGCCTCTGGAATTTTCGCAGTCAGCGTAAATAAGGCTTTCTGCGTCCTCTACCAGGGCGTGCAAAATACCTCCGCTAAGTTGAATGGCGGCGGGGTTGCTGGTATTCCATGCGGGCTCGGCAGAAAACACTTCCCCGTACTGATCATAGCCGGCAACGGTGAAATAATGGATCAGCACAGCATTTTCATCTACCCGTAAGTGAAGATCATTTGTCATTGCCGCAGTCAAGCGCTTGAGCACAGGTTTCTGGCGTACTTTGACAACCACATTGCTTGCCGTTCTGTCAGCCGTTGGCGAATATGCTTCCAGGATGACGTCAGCCACAGAGGCCTCAGGAATCGTACCCTCCGGAACAGTCAACTGGCCATGTTCAATGCTGGCAGTGGTTTGATTGTTGTCCGCCAGGTTCCATATAATATCGTCAGGAAGCTCTATGAGATCGCCGTGCTGATCCCGGGCCCGCAAGGGGATCTGGCTCAAATCGTAGGCTGCCCCTTCCCGGGCAATGGGTGCGCCCGAGTCGTAATAAAGCTCATTGATATAAGGAAGTGCTTTTATCGT
>JAAZFJ010000337.1 GCA_012511795.1 Syntrophomonadaceae bacterium | reverse complement strand
TAACCCGCATGATCCACATGGCTTCCGGCATTCCCAGATCCAGCCACTCTACATTTTCCACTTCTTCAACGCAATTGGCTGCCAGGACAGCACAGCCGCCGGGGAATACCGCATGGATCGCTTTATACTTCCGGCATGCTTCTGCAGTGTCAGGACCCATGCCGCCTTTGCCCACGATTATTTTTACTCCTGTCAGGGGAATGAAGTCTTTTTCGTATTTTTCCATACGCATACTGGTAGTAGGGCCGATGGAAATAACTCTGTAATGACCCGGCTGTCCTTCTATTTTCTGCATTATAGGTCCGGCGTGGAAAATAGCTTTGCCGGCCAAATCAACAGGCAGCGGTTTATTTTGCTTGATTAACCGCTGATGAACATCATCACGAGCTGTTATCAGGTAACCATTAAGATAAATAATATCGCCGATATTAATTGGTTCTAAATCTGCATCCTTAATGGGAGTAGAAAGAATTTTTTTCATTATATGACGGCTCCTTTATGAGAAATTATCTGGTATTCCATATCAGCATCAAAGGCAATGACAGCTCTGCGGTGTGCCCAGCACCCGGTGGATAAGCCAACTGCCAAAGTTGCCGGATGGCGAGCTGCCTGCTCGATATGCACGCCCATGACTGAATTTTTGCCGCCAAAACCACCTGGCCCGATTTGGATGGCATTCAAACCGTTTTCGATACTGGCTTCCAGTTCTGCACCGCGGGGATTGGAATTATGCGTCCCCAAGGGTCTTAGCAATGCCTTTTTGGATAATTTCGCTGCCACTTCAACGGAACCGGCAATCCCAATACCAATCAAAAGGGGAGGACAAGCATTGATCCCATAGGAAGTGATCTGGTCGAATACGAATTTTATGATCCCTTCGTAGCCTTCCAATGGCATCAGTACCTTTGCTGTTCCCGGCAGACTGCAGCCGCCGCCTGCCATATAAACATAGATTTTAACCTGGTCGCCATTGGGTATGATCTCCCAATCGATCCAGGGGATCCTTGTCCCTACGTTGTTGCCGGTATTAACTTCATCAAATATTTCAACTGCATTATGCCGCAGCGGACCTAAAACAGTGGCCCTCTTAACAGCTTCGGTCAGGCATTCTTCTATTTCATCGATCAAGGGGAATTTGGTCCCCACCTGAACAAAATATTGAATGATGCCGGTATCCTGGCAACAAGGACGGTTTAATCCATCGGCCATGGCAAGATTATCAAACATGGCATCGTAGATGATATTTGCCATGGCTGTATCTTCTTTTTCCCTTAGTTCCTTTAATTTCTCATATACATCATCAGGCAGATATTTGCCGGAATAGACAGTAAATCTGGCCATGGTATCAATAAAATTTTCGCGCTGTTCGTTCTTGTTCATCGTCAGTCCCCCAACAGTTGACATTTCAATAATTTATATATTATCACAAAGTAAAAAATATAGGAAAGAGGAATGAACAGGTGTTATGAATGATAGGGGGCGTTTTATGACTTCTTTGATGTGATGAAGGAAAAAGAAATCAAGTGAAATAATCGATTTGGGCTGCTGGGAATCGTTCATAGATCAGGGATGATATATACTCTTTAATTTCCTGGGATGTTTCTTTGGGATATACATATTTGAATTTACCGTATTTGCCCCATTTCATTGATCTCCTGGTTTCGTCCATGTCCAGTTTTGTATTGGGAAACCGGTTAAGAATAAAACCCTTGGCGATGGGAGTGAAGCGGTGCTGTATCAGTTCAAATGTTACAGGACGGCCGGATTTAATCACATCCACTTGGCTTTTCAGCCGATCGAACAGTTCACGATATTCCATTTGCCAGTCTTCATAAACCATGATCGGTGCTACGATAAAGCCGATGGGATAACCGGCAGAAGAAATTTTATCAGCCTCTTCGATTCGCTCATCAAAACTGGCAGTATTATGTTCAAAGTTCTTGATAACATATCTGGCGTTGATACTGACCCTGAACCGGGTATGGCCATTATGCCTGAGATTTAAAAGGGGATCTGCATTATCGAATTTGGTTACGACCCTGAGCCTGCCATTTTCAAGAGTACCGAAAAATTCAATGGTTTTAGCCAGACTGCCGGTCAAGTGTTCAAGGGACAAAGGGTCCCCGGTACTGGCAACCTCAAAAGTCGTGATCTGGCCATTATTTTTATCAATGTGTTTTAAAACAGCTGCCAATATCTCATCGATATTTACATACACAGTGAGATAAGGTTTTTTGCCCTGGGTAGTCTGCAAATAACAATATTCGCAGCTTCCAGGACAATTGGTAACCAAGGGGAATTCATAGTCGGCTGAAGGCTTGCAGACATCAAAGCTGAGACTCTTTTTTGGCCGTACCACCAAAGTTTTTTTGGCTGCTGCATAGGTTTCTTTTTCATTTTTTCCGGGAATATTCCGATGCACATTATGAATGGAAGAAATAATGGTTTTAATGCCCAGGCTTCTGAAATGGTTCTGGAGCTTGCGGCCCAGTGGATAGTTCAGTGCATCAGGTTCAAAGATCACCCTGTCCGGTGTATATTGCTTCATATCTATTCCTGCCTTAACTGCTTTTTATTTAGTATTTAAATAATCGCAGCTGATTATTAGAGGGAGTAAATGTTTTTATGATAGAAAGAAGCAAAAACAGTAAAAACATGATCATTTTTATATCTGAATATTACACTGAATAATTTTTCAATTGATTCAGCAAAATAAATAACGAAATTATAAAAAAAGAGGTGATGCAATGAGTTTAAGAAGTGAACTGGAAAGAGCCAGGGATGCCAAAGGGACTTACCATGCAAACCAATTCATGATCGATGAAAGTGCAAAGGAAAATTATGAAGAAATGGCCATGAATATAGACGGTACCATATCCTATTTAATGGAGCTTGATCAGGAATATACCTAAGAAATCCAATAATTAAATATCCCGGGCCTGATAAGTTCAGGCCTTTTTTGTGATAGATTCATTGCCGGGAACACTGGTTGTCCAAGCTTAATTTAAAAGCTACTGAATATCCCATCGGTCTATCTGTTCAATATTTTTGCAGACCATAGTCTTAAACACTCTTTTAACATGTACTTTCTTTTGCGGTAAAAATCCAGCACTGGCCAGTCCTTTTTTGGAAGCATGATTACTTTGTAAAACACTGCTTAATACATATCTGCAGCCTTCTTTAAATAAAATATCCAGCATCTTTGTCAGTAAACAACAATGAATCTTATTGCCTCTGAATTCCGGGGCAACATAATCGGGGCCTATATAGACTCGGTCCTTAACTTCTATGGAATAATTAAAAAACGGAAAATAGCGATCTTTATAATGACACCAAGAATAAGCCACCATTTGTTCATTATAAAAAGCTCCCAGACATTTGCCCCCATCCTGAAAATATTCCTCTATTTTTTCCATGGC
>JAAZFJ010000041.1 GCA_012511795.1 Syntrophomonadaceae bacterium | reverse complement strand
CGGGCGATAAAAGGAATGGTTTTGTCTTCATCCAAAAGTTTCACTGTACTGACTACTTTACTTTCCGGCAGACTGCTTTCTGCCGCGATCAATGCAATAATCTTGTCGCTGCTCACACTGTTACTCCTTTAAGGCAGATTTTCCGCTGATTTGATTATTAAAAGATAGCATATTTCTTAAAATTTACCAAGCCAGGTGTTTAAAGAAACATCCATTTAGATGTCTCTTTTTGCTATTTGAATCCGTTTCCCGCACAGTTTTCAGTACCTGTTAATAGGCAGCAGCAGGTTTAAGGGTTACCGGCACAGGGCCGCGGTATTTTTCTGCCTTTGTTAAAAGGCGGTGCAAGCAGATTTAAGCGCATTTTCAACAGCCTGTAATTCACATTTAACCACATTCAGGCAAAAATAAGCCCGGGACGATTTTTAGTCCCGGGTAATAAAGGTGTCACAAAATTTTTATAAACCAGCCCGGTTTTCAGGCTCTATGACAAATTAAATCAGATCTGACTTCTGCAGCAGTTTTCTGATTATCACTGCTACCTCTGCTCTGGTAATTTCATCCTGAGGAGCGATCATTTTACCGGGCTTGCCTGTGACGATTCCCGCTTGAAGGTTTATGGCGATACTGCTTCTGGCCCATTTGGAAGCTTTCCCTGAATCAGCATAGGCGGTCAGAAGTTCCTCCAGCTGCTCAGCCTGGACATCGGTTTCAAGTCCGGTGATTTTCATCGCATTATTTATGATCACCATGGCCTGCTCCCGGGTGATTTTATCAAGAGGCCCGAATTGGCCTTGCCCGTACCCGGATATCAGATGATAGGCTGCAGCCGTTTCAATGGATTCATAATACCAGTCGGAAACCCTGACATCAGTGAAAGTTCTTCGTTCAGGGCTGGTTTTTATCCCCAGCGCTCTGACCAGAATAGCGGCAAACTCGGCCCGGGTAATCGCTGTATCCGGCTGATAAGTATTCCGATCTGTTCCATCGACGATCAGCCTTGACCCCAGGTCATTTATATCAGCCTTAGCCCAGTGAGATGCTGCATCTTTGAATTCCCGCGGATGCCAGATCACGGAATAGGTACTGTTGGTCAGGCTGTTGATTTTTGCGTAGTATCTGCCGTCAATAACCACTACCTTTGTGGGCACATGACCTAATGTCCCGTCCGGCTCTATGATCACCCCTGTGGTTATTTTTGCCGGATCATATCCCCTGGGTATGGCAATGATTCTTTCAACATAGCTGCTGAAGCTGTTGATCTCAACGATTTCGTTTCTGTATATACCGCTTACGGTAAACTCAACAGGAGGTACGACAACAGTAAATCTTTCATTCTTCAATGATTCCTTAAGCAATCTGGACTTTTCCTGGGCGGACTTGGAGATCCGGATCTGTACCTTTATATCTTTCAGCTCTGCACTGTTTCCGGTCTGCTCAGATAAAGCATCGATGTTCACCTGCTGCGCAGGCAGGATATATGCGGCGCCGTCCGCTTTTATTTCCAGGGCTGCCCCTTTGTTCTCCATTTCTTTGACCATTTGCCCGCTCAACTGAGTGACATATTCGTCGGCCTTGGTTGTAACATTGATCGTTATAACTGCGTCATTGTTTTCCTGTTCCAACCTCTGCGTTAGCTTTTTCTCATCGACTGTAATGGTAATTACGGTTTTGCCGCCTTCTTCATTGACCGAAGCTTTTCCGTCCTGCTCTGCTTTATCATTGACCAGGACTTCAACTCCGCTGGCAGGCGAACCGCTGCCGGGAGCTTCATATGATGATTCTTTGTTCCACCTGGCATAAAGGATGATATCTCCGGTAATTGCAGTTGTGAAACTAAACTTGTCAGTAAGATTTCTGTCAGCATACCAGCCGGCAAAGCTGTAGCCCTTGCGATCAGGATCCGCCGGTTCGGTTAT
>JAAZFJ010000336.1 GCA_012511795.1 Syntrophomonadaceae bacterium | reverse complement strand
GGTCTGGAAGTAATGACACCAGAAATCATTGAAGAAGTGTATAGGATTCACGTTCATATTATCGAATACATGGGAATCCCGGTGGTGGTTCCTTTTCCCGATGAGAAAGTGAATGTGTCAAGTTAACTGCAGACCGGATAAGGTGCAATTTCCTTTAGCAGCCGAATTAGAGGAAAATCAATGACTGTAAAGAAATAGTGCAGTAATGAATTTATGAAGTGACAGACCTTTAAAGGATAAAGGGGCAGTTAAAGTGAAGGGTAAGACCAAGAAGCTAATAAAAGCTAAAATCAGCGAATCCTTGGATGCAGTAATAACAAGAAGATGTATTACCGAACCGTTTCTAGAGGAAGAGGTTAAGGAGCGTAACCCTTTTGGAGCGAGACTTGTACCGATGGAAGTATGGAAAGGGTCAAAGTTTGAACGATCCTTTGTTACTATTTTAGGTCAAGGTATTTTTGAACAAATAGCAAAAATAATAGCGGAAGGTACGGGGGCCTTTGCAGAAAACCAGCATGTTACTCCCTTAACGGTATGTACTTTCAGGCTTGATAAAATTGATGAAATAATTAATAATCAGCGGCAGAAAAGAGGTGGGAGCATAACACAGAGACTTCCTGATTGGGATAGTGAAGTAAAAAATATCTTGGATTTAGAAAATGATCGTTATCAAGAGATCAAGGTAACATCTGATTTATATATTAACAGGCCAAATGGAGAACAAGAATTCTACTCTTTTAAGACCGTTAAGCCTAATTTAGACCAAACCGAAAATGCTAAAAGAGACATGTTGAGACTGGTGGCGGGAAATACAGATTATAAGGTGTTCTTTGCACTTCCTTATAATCCAGCGGGGGAAGGTAGATTGTATAAGGGAGCCGGGCATACGATACCGTATAAGCTATTCAACATGGATGCTGATAAATCTGTTATCATGGGTGCCAGCTTATGGAATAGAATTGGCGATGATCAAAATACTTACCAAGAATTACTGGAGGTATTTGATAAGGTTGGCAGAGGTTATATCAAAATCATCAAAAAAGACTACCTTAAAATCTAATAAAAATTAGTCTACATAGAAGGAAAATGAACTATGCATACCGAACTAGTGTTCTATAAAATTAAATGTAGTGTTCACAATAGGGGAGTTGAATGATATGCCATAGCCAGTAGTATCTTTATTTTCAGGTGCTATGGGATTGGATTTGGGACTTGAACAAGCAGTCCATGGTTCAGGAGAGCACCTAAAAGTAGTTATTACGCAAGAATATGATAAAACCTGTGTAAGTACCATTCTTGCCAATGGGTATAAGTGCATACCGGGCGATATCCAACAACTAGTAGCCAATGATCCCCAGTGTAACTTCTTATTTGAAGCGACAGGATTAGACGTTGGTGAGGCTTTCTTAGTGGTGGGCGGACCACCTTGCCAACCATTTTCGACTGCAGGTAGAAGGCAGGCTATCAATGACCCGCGGGGAAGCCTGTTTAGGGAATTTGTACATATTATTGATACCTTGCGACCCAGGTTCTTTATTATGGAGAATGTTAAGGGGCTCTTATCGGCACCTATTAGACATAGACCCCATATAGACAGACAAGTACCACTCGAACCCGATGAAAAGCCTGGTTCTGCTTTTGAAATAGTTAAACAGGAGTTTAGGAGCCTAGGATATTATACAGTCCATGGGTTATTGGATGCGGTTCATTACGGTGTTCCACAGTTTCGTGAAAGATTGTTCATTATAGGATCCAGGGATAGGGAAGATATTTTTCTTCCTATACCTTCACATTTTCATAAACATCAAAATGAATATTACCGCTGGAAAACGCTTAGATCTGCCGTAGAGAATCTTGAAAACGATCCAGGGCTGTGTGCCCAATTTTCGGAGGAAAGATTGCATTATCTTCGCCAGATTCCTATGGGGGGGAACTGGCGTAACCTTAATCCTGAAGAAATGAGACTGGCAATGGGAGGCGCTTACAACTCAAGTGGCGGTAAAGTCGGCTTTTTCCGGAGGTTGGATTATGATCAGCCTAGCCCAACATTAGTTACCAGCCCAGTGCAAAAGGCAACTATGCTTTGCCATCCAACTCAGGATAGACCCCTGTCTGTCAAAGAGTATGCCAGAATACAACAGTTTCCAGATGATCTGGTGTTTACGGGTAGTATAACTGAGCAATATAAACAAATAGGCAATGCAGTTCCAGGAGGTTTGGGAAAGGCATTAGGTGAAACATTACTTTCAATTGCATCAGGTGATTCAGAAGTAAATGTCAAGCGTATCCGTGGCACCTCAATACATGATCAGATTTTGAAAATGGAACAGTATACCATTGATATTGGGCAAGTTAGATAGCTGACAAAGCAGAGTATTATTACCTATAAACGTCTGCATTAGACCATGGAGGCGCACAATGAACGAACCCATTTCTAAAGCAGAGAAAACTCAAGTCACTTCTGATGCGGGAGATTCTCATCACCGGCTAGCAGTTATGTGGTTGGAAAACCTATACTCATTGATCGGAATAGCTGTGGGCATGGGTATCATATGTTTTACCAGCTATTATGTACATGCTCTGTTCCTGATACCTTCCCTGGCTTCATCCGCAATTATGCTGTTCATGTC
>JAAZFJ010000335.1 GCA_012511795.1 Syntrophomonadaceae bacterium | reverse complement strand
TAAGAAGTGTGGTAGGAACCGCAGATTTGGATGAACTATTATCCAACCGTGACAAGCTTAATCAGACCATACAGAAAATCGTAGATGAAGCAACCGACAGCTGGGGTATCAAAGTTACCGCAGTGGAAATCAAGGACGTGGTTTTGCCCAATGAAATGCAAAGAGCCATAGCCAGACAGGCAGAGGCAGAAAGAAACCGCCGTGCTGCAGTTATTCAAGCTGAGGGAGAAAAACAGGCAGCAGAAAAATTAGCAGAAGCATCAGAAATACTAACTTCCGTACAGGGTGGACTAACCTTAAGAATGTTCAGATCCCTGTCTGAAATGACTAATTCCCAGAATACCACAATTCTATTCCCGCTGCCCATGGAGTTAAGGCAGATACTGCCGGAAATAAGATCATATTTAGATGAGGCTTCCCAGAGGGAAGAATAAAACTATTTCAATGCGATCATCAGCAAAACTGAAAAAGCATAACCGGCTGCCGCCATAAAACCGGCGCTTAAAAAAGATTGTACAACATCTTTTTTAGTTAATCCTCTAAACATAATAGTAACCTCCCAGAAAAATTATAAGAACAAGCGTTCTATAAATATTTTAGATGAGAACGCTTGTTCTTGTCAAGCTTTAGAAAAAAAATCTGAAAAATTTTTGAAAGCGGAAAAAAACTGTTATTATAAATCCAAATACTGTTTTAATCAACAACGAATACTTTTTTATTAATGGACCTCTAAGATTATCAATTAAAAAAGGAGTAAAAACAAGAGATGGCTAGTGACTTACCGGTAAATTTTATTCAAAACATAATCAATCAGGATCTGGAAGCGGACAAGAACGATGGAAAAGTACATACCAGGTTTCCCCCTGAGCCAAATGGATATCTGCACATAGGACATGCCAAGTCCATTTGTCTTAATTTCGGAACGGCACTGGCAAATAACGGGCTGTGCAATTTGCGCTTTGATGATACCAACCCCAGTAAAGAAGAAGTGGAATATGTTGATTCCATTATGACTGATGTAAAATGGCTTGGATTTGACTGGGATGACCGTTTATTCTATGCTTCAGATTATTTTGAACAGTTATATCAATATGCAGTAGGATTGATAAAAGCAGGCAAGGCCTATGTATGTAACCTTACCGCCGATCAGATCCGGGATTATCGGGGAACACTTACTGAACCCGGGAAGGAGAGCCCCTATCGCAACCGTTCTGTGGATGAAAACCTTGATTTATTTGAAAGAATGCGAGCCGGGGAGTTTGAAGACGGGTACTGCGTACTAAGAGCTAAAATAGATATGAAATCACCTAATATGAATATGCGGGACCCGGTATTATACAGGATACTAAGGGCCACCCACCACAGGACCGGGGACAAATGGTGCATTTATCCCATGTATGATTATGCCCATCCTCTGTCAGACGCCTTGGAAAACATTACTCATTCCATTTGCACCCTGGAATTTTCTGACCATCGTCCCCTTTATGACTGGTGCATCGAAAATGTAGACTATTCCGGTGAAGCCCAGAGTCGCCCCCAGCAAATCGAATTTGCCCGTTTGAATCTGACCTATACGGTTATGAGCAAAAGGAAGCTGCGGGAACTGGTTGAAAACGGTTATGTGGACGGCTGGGACGACCCCCGGATGCCAACCATAAGCGGCTTAAGGAGAAGGGGATATACTCCTTCATCCATCCGTGACTTTTGTGAACGGATCGGAGTAGCCAAACGCAACAGCATGGTTGATATTGCTCTTTTGGAGCATTGTATCCGGGAAGAGCTGAATGCCAATGCCATAAGGGTCATGACTGTCCTGCGCCCCCTGAAAATAGTGATTGAAAACTACCCGGAAGGACAGGTCGAGTGGCTGGAAACAGAAAATAACCCGGAAAATGAAGCGATGGGAAAAAGAAAAATTCCTTTCTCCCGGGAACTGTATATTGAACAGGAAGATTTCATGGAAAACCCGCCGAAAAAGTTTTTCCGTTTAAGACCGGGCGGGGAGCTGAGACTAAAAAGCGCTTATATTATCAAATGTGAACAAGTCATTAAAAATGATGCCGGCGAAATTACTGAACTGATTTGCAGCTATGATCCTGACTCTAAAAGCGGGGGTCCCACCAGCGGGCGCAAAGTGAAAGGAACCGCCCACTGGGTTTCTGTACCTCATGCTGTGGATGTGGAAGTCCGCCTGTACGATAATTTATTTTTAAGTGAGAATCCGGACGAGGAAGATGATTACAAGACCGCATTAAATCCGGCCTCACGTGAAATTTTACAGGGTTGTAAAGCGGAACCGGGTATTGCAGAACTGCCGCAAGGTAATAAGTACCAATTCTTAAGACAGGGCTATTTTTGTCAGGATTCTATCCTTTCAAAGCCGGATAAAATGGTATTTAACCGTATCGTTTCATTAAGAGATACCTGGGCGAAAGTTTCAAAAAATTAATGCGTATAAAATAAAGGTGTAAAATAAAGATATTATAGATACTGTGTCAGCCATTTTTAGGAGGTGGAGGGTTTTACTGGCTGTGATTTTAGGATATTTAAGGAGGTTATAAAATTGCGAAAACCAATTGCTGTGATTCTGTCATTATTGTTGATCGCCATGCTGGCTGCTCCGGCAGCGGCAGCATCACCGGAGTACAACCTTAAGCTCAATGATGCACCCTATACTGGAGTGTTGAGTGTGGATAACGGCACCACCATGATTCCGCTGGGTTTTATTGAAAAAGCACTTGGTGCCGAGGCAACTGTGGAAAATGACCAGATTGAAATCGTAAAAGAAGGCTCCGTAATGGAACTTAAGTTTGGCAGTACGGAAGCCAGCTTTAACGGCCGGATCGAAGCGATGCCATTAGCTCCCTATAAGGCAAATGATGACTATATATTACCCTTAAGATACGTGCTGGAAGCCTTCGGTGCCAAAGTTGACTGGAATGCTGCCACCTATGAAATTTCAGTTGCTTCACCCCAGGTCAACATATCTGCTGCCGAACAACTGTTGGGCAAAATTTCAGAAGCTACGATGGCAAACAATACCTATAAGATGAAATCTGATGTAGCTATGCAGATGGATATGAACATGGACGGCCAGAACATTAATATGAAAATGTCCGG
>JAAZFJ010000334.1 GCA_012511795.1 Syntrophomonadaceae bacterium | reverse complement strand
TATTTCTGGTATGGCTCTTTTCATATAGATAGCCGATCATGGAGAAGAACAAGGCTGCCATAACCCCATGGGCAAACATCATAATAATGGCACCATTAAGGCTGATAATATTTAAAGCCGCGATACCGATCAAGACATAACCCATGTGACTCACACTGGAATAACCTACGATATATTTCAAATCCTTCTGGCTCAAACAAATATAAGCAGCATAGACGATATTGCCGATAGCTAGTACTGCGATCACCGGTGCAATGACCTGGGCGCCGGCGGGAAGGATGGTCAATGCTATACGTATAAGACCGTATCCGCCGATTTTTTTCAGTACGCCCGCATGGATCATGCTCACCGCAGTAGGAGCTCCCGCATATCCATCCGGAGACCAGGAGTGAAACGGGAACATTGATAAAAGTGTTCCGAAGCCAAAGGCCATAAAGGCAAAAATCAGAATCTGGAATCCCACCGGATAATTAAGGGTGGCCAGGAATGCCATATCCATGCTGGCTACTCCGCTGATGGCTTTGGCCTTGATAAACAGGGCAATAACAGCGGCCAGCAGGAACGCACTTCCGATCAACAGGTATATGGTCAGTTTCATACCAGCATATTCCTTGGTAACCCTTTTGGTACTGCCGAATAGGATGACCAGAAGATAGATGGGGATGACCACTACTTCATAAAACAGCAGGAAGATAAATAAATCCGTGGTGATAAAGGTCCCCATGACTCCTGCAATCAAAATCAGCAGCAGAACGAAGAATTCCCGCACTCGGTCTGCTATATTCCAGGAAGCATAAACTGCACTGAAACCGATCAGAGTAGTTAATAGCAGCATGGGAATACTGATCCCGTCTACTCCCAGAGCAAAATTTACCCCCAAATCTTTTATCCAGGTTACGGTTTGAACAAACTGCATACCGCCCAGGCTTTTATCATAACTGTAAGCAATCAGCAATGATAATAAGAGACTGATGCCGGTAGTTACTGCAGCAATATATTTTATATGCTTGTGCCGGTCTGCGGGCAGGCACATTATGATTACTGCTCCCAGCAAGGGTACCAGCAAAGTTATTAATAAGACTGGAAATTCATTCATTACTACCTACCCCCTTTACGCGATCACAGATACGGCAGCCATTGTAGCAACGACCACCAGAATCAGAGCTCCGGCAACCATATACAAGGCATAGTTCTGTACCTGTCCGTCTTCCGTATATTTTAATGTATCACCGCTTTTGCCGGTAAACCTGGCCAGCAGGTCCACAAAGGCATTGATAACATGAATATCAAACCAGAACATCACTTGGGCTGCACCATATACAAATATCTGTCCCATTCTGGCATAAAACTCGTCCATATAATACTTGTTTTGCAGCAGTTGATGGATTCCTTTGAATCTTTCCCTGATTGCCAGATGGCTGATGGCTTGTTTCTGATAAATCAGCCAGGCCAGCACGATTCCGGCAACAGCGATCAAGGATGAAGAAATCATGATCATACTGCTGGGATGGGGTTGTATTCCCATGGGATGGTTGATGAATTCGCCGAAAACATGATGCATAAAGGGCGAATTGACAAATCCCACAAAAACAGCAGCCACAGCCAGAATGATCAGCGGCATAGTCATGACTCCTGGGCTCTCATGGGCATGCTCTCCTTCTTTATTGCTGCCGAAAAAGGCCACAAATATGAGCCTGAACATATAAAAAGCGGTGAGGAATGCTACAAAAGCGCCCAGGATATACAATCCGTAATGTCCGCTGGCAAAAGCACCTAAAAGGATTTCATCCTTGCTCCAGAATCCTGATAAAGGAGGAATCCCTGCCAGGGCCAGGGCACCTATAATAAAGGTCCAGGTGGTCACCGGCATTTTTTTGTGTAAATTTCCCATTTTCCAAATATCCTGTTCCCCTGCCATGGCATGGATCACACTGCCGGCACCCAGGAAAAGCAGGCTTTTGAAAAAAGCATGGGTGGTAAGGTGGAACATTCCGGCCGTCATAGCCCCCACACCCATGGCCATCATCATATATCCCAGCTGGCTTAAGGTAGAGTAAGCCAGGATCCGTTTGATATCATTCTGCACCAGTGCAATAGTGGCCGCAAACAAGGCGGTAAAGCCGCCGATCACAGCAATCACGGTCATAGCCTCCGGCACACTGCTGAAAATAAAGAAGGCTCTGGCCACCAAATAAACACCGGCTGCTACCATGGTGGCAGCGTGGATCAATGCACTGACCGGTGTGGGGCCTTCCATGGCATCAGGCAGCCAAACATGCAGTGGGAACTGGGCTGATTTACCCATGGGTCCCAAAAACAGCAGCAAGGCCACCGGAACTAAAACTGCCATATTGGTGTATTCAGGTACTGCTTCTGCCAGACCGGAGAAAGCCAGGGTACCAAAAATGATCTGCAGGAAAAGAATTCCCAGCAGGAATCCAAAGTCCCCTACCCGGTTGGTAACAAATGCTTTGATAGCTGCATTTTTTGCCGAGGGCAGCCCAAACCAGAAGCCGATCAGGAAATAGGAACAGATACCAACCAGCTCCCAGAACACAAACATCTGTCCGAAGTTATTGGAAAGTACCAGACCCAGCATGGAGGCAGCGAACAAACTCTGGTATGCATAATAACTGGCAAAGCCCGGATCTTCTTTCATATAGCCAATGGAATAGATCTGCACCAAGGTGGCAATGGAAGTTACGACAATCAGCATAACTGCTGACAAGGGGTCTAAGAGCAGTCCCATATCAACTTTCAGTCCGCTCATCTCCAGCCAGCGGGTGGTAAATTCATACACTGCTCCCCCAGGTTCAGAGAAGACTGCCGAAGCCACAAGCAAAGAAAATATAAAAGCTGTCCCGATAAATGCAATGGAAACTCCTGCCGAAATTTTAGGCCAGCGATGTATAAACAAGGCGATTAAAGCGAAACCCAGAAACGGCAAGAAGGGGATCAACCATGCATTAGGTAAAATAAATTCTATCATTATAAATCTTCACCTCACCATTTCAAAAGGTTGAAATCATTTAATTCAACCGTTTTCCGCTGTCTGAATATTGATATGATCAATGCCAGACCTACTGCTATTTCAGCAGCAGCAACAACTATTACAAATATCGCCAGTAATTGTCCGGTCACATCATTTACAGCCACATATTTATTGGCCGCTACAAAATTGATATTTACGGCATTAAGCATCAGTTCTATTGACATTAAAACTGCAATGGCATTGCGTTTGGTCAGTACACCAAAGAGCCCGATGCTGAAAAGAAACGCACCCAGTAATAAATAATGGGGTAAACCGATCATTTCTCTTGCACCCCTTTCGCAATAAGGATGGCGCCGATTACGGAAGCCAGCAATAGGATTGCTGCCGCTTCAAAGGCAATGACATAATCACCCAGCATAGCCTCAGCCAGCATTTCCACCGAGTTATCGGTGGTAATGAGTTGTAGCTGCGGCCACTTGGTGAACCCAATGGCGGCGATCAAAGCGGTCAGGAACATGGCAGTAATCCCTCCGCCGGCAAACAGTGCTTTGAGCCGGGTAGTAGGAAGATTGGTACGTCCCGGCTCTATATTCATCAACAGCATCACCGCAAAGAGGATTAATATGGAGATAGCCCCGGCATAGACCAGGATTTGAATAACTCCTATAAATCCTGAATTTAACTGAAAAAATATAGCGGCTACGCCCAGGAACGTCAGGATTAAACTTAAAGCACTGTATATAATATTAGGCAGCAATACTACCCCCAGGGCTGCTAACAGTGTTACCCCGGCGATCACGATAAAAACTGCATCATACAAGGAGAAAGCAGAAATATTAAACATCATTCTCCTCCTTTCCCGGCTCTGTCTGAGCTGCAATGTTTTTCTTTTCCTTTTTCACGAAACCTGCTGCAACTTTTGCCGCTTTCTCTTTATCTTTTATTATCAATTCCGCCATTTTACCGGCGACTTTTTCATCTTTCTGTACCAGGTCTGACAAAATGTTAACATCTTCTTCCGCATCCAGCACTTTGGCCAGTATCTTCTGCGGGTTCTTGGCCAAGGCCTTGCTCATGGCATCGATCTGCTTTTGTTGTTTATCATCATCTGCTTCGGCTTTAGCGTCATTGGCTTCATTATCATCATCCAGACCTTCAGGCCGTGTGTAGACTATTTTTATATCATCCCGATTGAATTTTGACAGTTCGAAATTTTTGTCAAAAGACAGGCAGTTTGCGGGACACCCTTCCACACATAAATTGCAGAACATACAATACTGCAGATCTATAGAATAGCTTAGAAGTTTTTTCTTCTTACTTTTTTCATCCTTCACAGTTTCTAATGTCAAAACATCATTAGGGCAATTGTTTACACATATATTGCAGGCAATACACTTATCCGCATCGAACTGCAAAGATCCCCGGTAACGTTCAGGGAGTTTTGGCATCACTTCTGGGTATTGTTCAGTGATCTCTTTTTCAAAGAAATGCTTTAAGGTTATGCCCAGTCCTTTAATTAAACCTTTTCCTTTCATCGCTTAACACCACCCTATCCATTGGAAGAAATAGATCCCTGCCCCGGTAAGGAGGATATTGGCTAAAGTTACCGGAACCAGGAACTTCCAGCTAAAGGACATTAAATGATCCATCCTGATCCTGGGGAAAGTCCATTTGACCCAGAAGAAAACCAGAATTATGCCATAGGTTTTGATAATGATCCAGAGCCAGGAGGGCAGCCACGGTCCCTGCCATCCGCCCAGGAAAACAGTAGCCATAAGTGCAGAGACAGCAACCAGATTGGTGTATTCGGCCAGGAAGAACAAAGCCCAGCGCATACCGGTGTATTCAGTGTAAGCTCCACCGGTCAGTTCCTGTTCAGCTTCAGGCATATCGAAAGGACCCCGGTTCAGCTCAGCAGTTGCCGCTATAAAATAAGTGATAAAGGCAATAGGCTGTAATATAATAAACCACACATTTTTCTGGGCTTCCACAATATCCTGCAGATTCATTGAACCGGTTATCATAACTACTCCCAGAAGTGAAAAAGCCAGAGGTATGGCATAGCTGACCATTTGAGCAACAGACCTCACTGCTCCCATTAAGGACCATTTGTTATTGGAACCCCAGCCGGCCATTAAGATAGCAATAGTACTCAATGAGCCTATGGATATAAAAAACAGGACCCCCACATTCATGTCGATGACCTGTAAGTCTTTCCCCATAGGTATAACAGTGTAAAGTAAAACAGATACCACAATAAAGAACATCGGCGCGGTCTTAAAGATAAGTTTATCCGCTGCACAAGGTACGATATCTTCCTTGGTCATAAGTTTTATAGCATCAGCGATGGTCTGAAAAGCACCAAAAGGCCCCAACCGGTTTGGTCCCAGCCTTTCCTGGAAGAAACCGCTGACCTTGCGCTCCAGCCAAATCAAAATAGTAATATTGAGAATAATGATGATCACAATGAGGGTCCACTTTACTATCAATAAAGCAGTATCTGCCCATACCGGCGGCAAGCCCAGGCTGACCAGCCAGTTAGTAAAGAAAAGAAACAGATTGGTAATCAAATGTTCCATAAAGTTCGCTCCTCTTGAAACTATTTATATTGCAATAAAACAGCTTATTTTATCGATCCGACTCTCCCAAGATGGGATCAAGGGTAGCAATATTGGTAATAATATCCTGAAAAAC
>JAAZFJ010000333.1 GCA_012511795.1 Syntrophomonadaceae bacterium | reverse complement strand
TGAAGGTGCAAATGGCAAACCTGTCCTTGTTGCATATTGGTTCAAACATGATTTAGAGAGAATTAGGAATAGATTTCCTGTAAGGCAAATAAAAGCATCGAAGGATATTGAAGATTGGAATGATGGCGATATCGCTATTGCTGTAATCCATCCAGCAAGTGCAGGACATGGTCTTAATCTTCAAAGCGGTGGTTCGACACTTATTTGGTTTGGACTCACCTGGTCTTTAGAATTATATCAACAAACCAATGCCAGACTTTACAGGCAAGGTCAAAACGAGACGGTTATTATTCATCACATAATTACCAAGGGTACTATTGATGAAGATGTAATGACTGCTCTTACAAGAAAAGAAGAGACACAAGCCTCCCTTATTGATGCTGTAAAGGCAAAGCTGGAGGTGATTCGATGACCACACCTTATGAAAACTTAGCCAATGCCATCATTTTAATGGCAGTTAAAGATTATAGGTCTGCGTTAAAGAAACTTAAAAAGCGTCCAAACTATGAGCCGGCTAAAATAATGAAAAACGAGGTGGAGAGGTTCTTCCGCTCTGATTGGTATAGAGAACTTACCTCTGTTGATGGGAACATCCTAATCAAAAAATTAAAATCGGAGGTAAGAGAGATATGAAAGTAAAGGAATATTTACACCAAGCTTACAGGCTTGATAAAAGAATACAATCAGACATCGAAGAAATGGAATGCCTTAGAGAAATGGCAACAAGTGTATCATCACCAAGTTGGGATGAAAAAGTTCAAACCTCACAAAATGCCGATGCCAGGTTTGTAAGGTGTTTGGAGCGGATTATGGATTTGGAAAGAAAAATAAACACGGAAGTAGATAATCTTGTAGCACTCAAGGAGCAGATAAGGTGTGTTATAAACGAAGTTCCAGACACTGATGAGCGCATGGTATTACGGTATCGGTATGTTCATAACCTAACCTGGGAGCAAATTGGCGATGAACTTAATGCCGATAGAACAACAGTCTACAGATGGCATAATGCAGCTCTTAATCATGTAACTCTTCCTAAAGATCCTATTAAAATATAGCTTGCACAACTTGCAACACTTTGCAACAAGATACCACTATTGCATTTGTGTTAGTATATAATCAGCAAAATAGAATATTTACCAAGCCTTGTGGGAATTCCTCGCAGGGCTTTTTCTATGCCCGGAAAGCGAGGTGAAATGATGCCCAAAAGACCAAAGCGACCGTGCAGTACCCCAGGATGTCCTAACCTAACCGATGGGAGGTACTGTGAGGATCATAGAGTAGTAGAGCGCAGGCGCTACGATAAATTTGAACGTTCACCGGATGTCAATAAAAAGTACGGTAGAGCCTGGAAGAGAATCCGCGACAGATATGCTAGGGAACATCCTTTGTGTGAGATGTGCGAGGAAAACGGACGGCTTACCCCTGCTGAAGAAGTACATCACATCCTCCCCATTTCTTTAGGTGGTACGCATGACAAAAGTAATTTGATGTCTTTATGTAAGTCCTGCCACAACAAGATACATTTAGAAATTGGTGATAGACAGATTAGAAAGTGAGCCAGGGGCGGTTCAAATCTCTACACCTTTTATAGCGGACAACGGCCTGGGGCTTCGCGTGTAAAAATCAGAAATCAAAGGGGGTATTAAAGACTTTTAGGAAAGTGGGGTGAAAACATGGCGAAAGACGGTACAGCAAGAGGCGGTCAGCGTGTTGGTGC
>JAAZFJ010000040.1 GCA_012511795.1 Syntrophomonadaceae bacterium | reverse complement strand
TTTTCAGTTGAAAAGGGGGATGTTTTATTAGGAATAGCCCCTTTAGCTGTAAACGAAGGTGAATTTGGTCTTCTGGCTGTTGGGCATACCGGCACCGAGTTACTGGAATTTAATTGGCATCAATTTGCTGCCGCGACCATAGAGGCAGATAGAGACGAAATAGCTGACTTGTTAAAGCGGTGGACCGAAAAATGGAAGTTTAAAGGGATTAATAACGTTGAAGAGTTTGATTGGAATGCTGTAAATGTAGCTGAACAGCTGGTGGATTGTAATAGACTGGTCTTTGCCCAGGCTCTGGAAACACTACTTTTGCAAAAAAGAGATGAAGTTTTAAGAAATAAGATGAAGGAAGCTAAAGACAATTCCCATATGAGCAGCGGGTTAAAGAGATTGATGAACACCTTAAATCTAAAAGATAGAAACAATTCCGGGACGGAAGAAGTATTTATCGATAACTTACTCTTTATGGCTTGTGCAGCAGTGGGACAGTCTAAAAAAATAACGATCGTTCCATCGTACGGGTTGAAAAAGAATAACCCTGAATCAAAGGATCTTTTAGGTGATATAGCCCGAGCGTCGCAAATTCGCATCAGACAAATTATTTTAAAAGATACCTGGTGGAAAGAAGACAATGGAGCCTTGTTGGCCTACAGGGAAAAAGACGGCCAACCGGTAGCCTTGTTGCCCATCTCACCAACAAAATACACTTTATATGACCCGGCTGATGGCAGTCAGGTGGTTGTTAATAGCACAGTGGCAGATACCATTAAGGCGCAAGCCTATACGTTTTATCGTCCTTTACCGGCCAAGGTTATTGGGTACAAAGACTTGCTTCGGTATCTGGTTGATGGCATCTGGAAATCAGATGCGATTGCTGTGCTGGCGATGGGCATTTTGGGAGGAATGTTAGGTGCTTTGACGCCTATTGTAACCGGAATCATTTTTGATAGAGTTATTCCTGATGGTGAGAGGCTGTTGCTAACACAAATTGGCTTTTTACTGATTGCTATTGCAGTTACTACCTTTGCCTTCAATTTAACCAGATCATTCGCCATGCACCGCATAGAAGGGCGAACTGAAGCCGATCTGCAAGCTGCTGTTTGGGATCGCTTAGTGAGTCTGCCGGTGCCCTTTTTTAAAGATTTTACAGCCGGGGAATTGACCGGTCGTGCCATGGGGATTAGCCAAATTAGAGAGATATTGTCCGGCGCGGTGTCAAATACCATGATCTCAGGCATTTTCGCGGTGTTCTACTTTATTCTGTTGTTTTATTACAGCTGGAAACTGGCACTTATTTGTACGCTGATCGTAGGTATTGTAATGGCTATCTCTATTTTGTTTGGTTATCTACAGATACGCTATGAACGACAATTGATCGATTTAAATAATAACCTTTCGGGCAAGGTTTTTGGCTTATTAACAGGCGTAAGTAAAATCAAAACCTCAGGCGCTGAGAAACGGGCTTTTAATAATTGGGCCCGGGACTTTAGCCAGGTCAGGGATGTTACCTATAGAAAAGAGAACCTGGGCAATAAAATGGCAGTCTTTAATTCCACGGTAACCATCATTGCCACCGGAATCATCTTTTTCGCAATGATAAATCTTAAGGGAGTAAACCTGGGGGCAGGGAAGTTTATTGCCTTTAATTCAGCCTTTTCCAGCTATTTAGGGGCCATGCTGGAGATATCCGGGGTTATTCTGCAGCTCAATATTATCAAGCCGCTATATGAAAGAACCAAGCCGATTTTAGAAACCCTACCCGAATTTGATCAGGAAAAGGTTGATCCAGGCGAATTGGAAGGCAATATAGAGGTAAGTCATGTCAACTTCCGCTACCAGCCAGAGGGTTCCCTGATCTTAAATGATGTGGTAATAGATATTGAAAAGGGCGACTATATCGGCATTGTTGGGCCGTCGGGCAGTGGGAAATCGACCCTGTTTAGATTATTACTGGGATTTGAAAAAGCAGAATCAGGGCAGATCTATTACGACCAGCAGGATTTAGACAATGTAGATATCCGTTCTATACGCCGCCAGTTGGGGGTTGTTCTGCAAAGCGGGCAATTAATGTCCGGCAGTATTTTCGATAACATAGTTGCCGCCAACCCTGGTTTAACCATTGATGATGCCTGGGAAGCAGCTCGGATGGCAGGCATGGAAGAAGACATAAAAAATATGCCCATGGGCATGCATACCATGATTAGCGAAGGTGCCAGCACCATTTCCGGGGGACAAAAACAAAGATTGCTTATTGCCCGTGCGATCATCTCCAGACCTAAAATTATTTATTTTGATGAAGCTACTAGTGCCCTGGATAATAAAACCCAAAAGATCGTAAGTGAGAGCCTAGCTGGTTTAGGTGCAACCAGAGTAGTGATTGCTCATCGGCTAAGTACCATAGCAAATTGCAATAAAATATTTGTTATGGACAAGGGGCAGGTAATTGAACAGGGCAGTTATCAGGAATTGTTCGACAGAGGCGGTATGTTTACCCAGTTAGTTAAAAGACAGCTGGCCTAGCAACTTAATTCCTAGATGTCATCCTGAGCTATAGCGAAGGATCTATCCCCCATTTATGCACAATCCAATATAAAAGATTCTTCACTAGCGTTCAGAATGACAAGAACGAAAGCCATTCAAGGACAAAAAAGTGAGGAACATATCCGGTCGAGAGAGAGGTGAGCGATTGGTGAATCAGGTTGACAGTCTTCAGGTGGGAACAGAAGCATATGATTATTTTTCCCAGCTTTATCAGGAATATTACCCCAAGATTTATAACTATACGATCTACCGGGTGGGTGACCCTAACATTGCTGAAGATCTGGTCAGTGAAGTGTTTGAAAAGGTACTGCTCAATTACTATACCTATAATTCGCAAAAGGCCAAATTCAGCACCTGGTTGTTTGCCATAGCGAATAATACCATAATTAATTACTACCAAAAAAGCAAGCGACAGCGACAGGTGAGTTTTACTTATCTCCAAGGGTCAGAATCAAAATACCATCTGGAGGATATGGTTATCGAACAGGAAGCAAAGGAAATTTTGCTCAAGGCAATTATGTGCCTTGAAGAGAGACAGATAAATATTATTGCCCTTAAATTTGCTGCCGGTCAAACTAATAGGGAAATAGCCACGATGTTGGATTTGTCCGAAAGTAATGTAGGAACCATCTTATATCGAGCATTAAAACATTTAAGAACCCTTTTAAACGAAGTAGGAACTATTTAAGAATAATAAAACCATGATTTGAGGTGTAAGCGAATGCTTGAAAAACTTTGCTTGGAATCATTTGTAGCTGATATAGACAAAATTATATCTGGTGAATTGACCGTTGCTTCCCAATGCGAGCAATATGGGGAAGAATATCATGAACTGATCCACTTGGCCCAGCTTTTGACGAAAACAGATTATGCTACTGAAGAGGGACGACAAAGAGTCTGGAATAAGATTCTCAAAAAACAAACGGGGGAAATAGAAGATGAGGATCTGGATATGGTAGCAGGTGGTCTCAATCTGCAAGTATTAGATGAAAAAAATAAAAAAAACGGTATATAGCATGGAAGTTTAATGTGATACTTTTTGCTTTAATTTGTATAAATAAATAGAAAAATTAATTCGAAAATGTCTACAAAATTGAAATTATTGCTTTTAACGTTTTTGGTTGATAAACAGAGAAAATGGGGGGAGCTTGATATGTTGCATGAAGAGTTATCTTTTTTAACAAATAACTATTTTAATCAAGATAAAGTGTTAGCTTGGCATGAAATCCCTCCCCAAGATGAACCATTTGTACTAGCTTGGACAGAGTATATTAATGACATTGAAAAGCTGGGTGTATTGGAGGCTTTACGCTCCCGATTAGTACAGCTTAATTTTCCAGTGGAGCCAGGAATGAGCTCTAATTTTGATTATCAAATAGCAACTAGACGAGGTATATATAATACTGCTAAAAAAACAGCAGCAGGTATAATCCTAGAAGAACCTGTCGCTTTAACAGTGTATTTATATGAAACAATGGCAGGCAGAATACCGGTAATGGAAACTAATAATCGTAATGATTTTGAAACCCTGGTTCGTACTTTTGCTCACCGTAACGAACCAGTTGCTATCCCGCCTTCTATGGGAGCTTGCATGATTAAGGGCTATAACAACTGGGATAGAGTAGCTCAATATAAGTTAAAATGTGGAACTTCATTTGATTTTAACCACATGAAAGAACACAAGGAATTATATCAAGACACCTTCCTAATTGTAACTAATGCAGAATATAGCGGAGTGCCGGCACAAATGTTAAGACTTACAGGTGATGAGTGGCGCAAGCTTTCCTTAGTTATTCGCCTTGAACATGAAGCAACTCACTATTTTACCCTCCGTTTTTTAGGCTCGGCTCGAAACCACCTGTTAGATGAATTTATTGCCGATTATATGGGAATAGTGGCTGCAATTGGGAAATATAGAGCTGACTGGTTTCTGTGTTTTATGGGTCTGGAAAAATATCCGGCTTTTAGGTCTGGGGGTAGGCTAACTAATTACTTGAAAAATATAGAACTATCTGATGAAGCATTTAACCATTTAAAATCATATGTAAAAAGTGCGGCAGAAAACCTAGAAAATATTGGTGATAACTTTAACCATACATATTCTGCTCCAGGCAGATATGAAATGTTATTAAAGCTTACACAAACAAATTTAATAGATTTGGCAACAAAGGATTTTGAACAAGGATTGAAATTTAAAGGAGGCGATGCAAGCCCTGGGGGGGAGTAGAAATCCCAGTTAGATTTAAATTCAAAAAGGGATGTTAGAAAGGATGGATTTATATTGGAGCAAAAATTAAATCAATTACAGGCGAAAATAGACTCTAACCAAAACTTTGTAGAAAAGCTATTTAGTTTGGAAACTCCGGAAGAGGTACAAAGTTTTTTAAAGCAAGAAGGTATGGAATTTAGCTTAGAAGAAATTGATGTTCTAAGAAAAGCTGCAGTTAAAAGTCTAGAAAAAGGTGAGCTTTCCGAGGAAGACCTGGAAAAAGTAGCCGGTGGGGTTGAATTTGTACTGGGGATGAAAAATGATTCAGTTAATATAGTTACTGGCATAGATTACAGGGGAAATTGGTAGCTCGAAACTCCAATCAAATAGAGATGGATTTATAATGTAAGAAAATTAGTTAAATTACCGGCGAAAATGGAGACTGATCTGTTTTCGATTATTGAGAGGAGAATACATATGGAAACCAAAAATTTATCGACTCTGGAACTTAATCAACTAATTGCCGAAAAAGCTAGTGAAAATGAAGATTTTAGATTGGCCTTATTAAGCGACCCGAAATCTGCTCTGGAAAAGGAATTTGCAGTAACATTTCCTGAGGGATTAAGCGTAAAAGTTCATGTGGATAGTAGCCAGGAGTTACATCTGATAATACCAGCCACAAAAATTGATGAACTATCAGATGACCAACTAGAAGATGTAGCCGGTGGCGTAATGGCTCATCCCGGAGCCGGAGCAATTGTATGTGTTTATGGAGTACCAAATCCTGGCGGTTTATTATGGAAATGGCCTAAAAAATGATTACGATAAATAATCCGGTCACGGCAGTTTGGGAAATAACTATGGGATGTAATATGAGATGTAAGCATTGTGGCTCCAGCTGCCGGGAGCCACTTGCTGGGGAATTAAATACTGAAGAAGCTCTTATGTTGTGTGATGCTATTGGGGAACTGGGGCTTCAATGGATTACCTTATCTGGGGGCGAGCCAACTACCAGAAAGGATTGGCATTTAATTGCGGAAAGGTTAAACCAAAATGGGGTTATTCCTAACCTTATTACCAATGGATGGCTTTTTGACGAAAAGATATTAGAGCAAGGCATAAATGTTGGAATAGGTACTATTGCTTTTAGTATTGATGGTCTGCAAGAAACCCACGATTTCATGCGTAGGCCAGGCTCCTATGCTAGAATCATGCACGCCCTTGACCTATGCAGTAATAAGAACCTAAATGTAACACCCATAACAACTATAAACAAAAAAAACCTTAATGAGTTAAAGGATCTAAAACAAGAGTTAATAAAACGAGGGGTCAAGACCTGGCAGGTGCAGATGGGGTTTCCTATGGGGAATTTAGCTGACCATCGCGACATAGTAATTGAACCGGAGAATATTGATACTATAATAGATTTTGCTTATCAGTGTATGCAAGAAGGCTCTATTGAAGTTATATTAGGGGATTGTGTCGGCTACTATAATTTAAAAGAAATTGAAATCTTTAAAAAAAGAACTGGTGGCTCATATTCCCGGCAGGGATGTACAGCAGGCAAATACACTTTTGGCATATTACATAATGGTGATATTTTGGGTTGTACCTCTATAAGAGACCGAGAGTTTATTGAAGGTAATATCAAAAACACTTCTCTTAAAGCTATCTGGGAAAATCCCGAAAAATTTCGCTGGAACCGCAACATGAAAAAAGAAAACCTAGAGGGCTTTTGTGCAAAATGCCGCTTTGGAGATAAATGCTTAGGTGGATGTGCTAATTCTAAGCTAACTACTGGAAACAGTGTATACTCGGAAAACCAGTATTGCTCTTATAATCATAACCTTAAAAAAAGAATTAAGCTTTTGGAAGAAAAGGCTACCGAGGAACTTATAACAATGGGTAGAAATTTTGCGGAAAAAGGCTATTGTCAGCTAGCTGAAAATGCTTTAGAGGTTGTATTGCAGAGAAATGTTACAGATAATCTTGATTTATTAAACCTTTACGGTTATGTAAGTTTTATGCTAGGTAATTATCAGACCGCTCTAGAAGCCAATGAAAAGGTCTTAGAAATTAAACCTGATACTGCTTATGCTCTTAAAGGGAAAGGCCTTTGTCTAGCTCGAATGGGTAATATAGCAGAGGGTATTGAATATTTACAAAAAGCAGTATCTTTAACTGATGATACTTTTATGGATCCATATTTAGATTTAGCAATTATATTATCTGAGAATGGTCGTAAGAACGATGCTATTGCGGTAATTGAAGCAGGGCGGAAAAAATCGGAGCAATTTGTAGCTCCCAGCGAAAAATTATATCGATTGCTAAAGCTAGGATAGTAGGGAAAATGAGAGGAATGTATTAATAATGGAAGAAAAATTAAGTCAATTAAAGGCGAAAATAGAAACTGATCAAAACTTTACAGAAAAGTTGTTTAGTTTGGAAACTCCTGAAGAAGTACAAAACCTTTTAAAGGCAGAGGGTATTAACTTCACTTTAGAAGAAATCAATGAAATAAGAAAAGCCTTAGTAAAGACAACAGAAAAAGGTGAATTAAATGATGAAGATTTAGAGGAAGTAGCAGGTGGAATTGATGCTGCTACTGTTATAGTAGGTGCTTGGATTGTAGGAACAGGCGCTAAAGTTACTCACGATCTTACCAGAGGAAGATGGTAATCTCTTGTTAATTTATTTTGAAAGTTAATTTATTAGGGGGAGAATTTATTATGGAAACTAAATGTTTATCTACCCTAGAACTAAACCAATTAATTGCTGAAAGAGCTAGTGAAAATGAAGAATTTAGATTGGCATTATTAAGCAACCCTAAATCTGCTCTGGAAAAGGAATTTGCAGTAACATTTCCTGAGGGGATAAGCGTACAAGTTCATGTGGAAAACAGCCAGGAGTTACATCTGATAATACCAGCCACAAAACTTGATGAACTATCAGATGACCAACTAGAAAATGTAGCCGGTGGAGTAGGTGTGCCTGGAGTAGTAACCATTGGTTCGGTAAAAGACTTTGCAAAAGCAATGCCACATACAGGTGGTGGTGGTGGAATTGATGTTTTTTGGAACTGGCCTACTCAAAAGAATATTAGAATCATTTAAATATGGCAAATAATCCGGTAACGGCAGAATTATATACAGATGCTAAAGCTAGGATAGCAGGCGAAATGAGAGGATGGATTTATAATGGAAGAAAAGTTTGTACAATTACTTGAAAAGATTGAAGCTGATCCTAACTTAGGAGATAAAATATTTTCTCTGGAAACAGCCCAAGAGGTGCAGAGCTTGCTGAAGGAAAAGGGAATAGATTTGACTCTGGAAGAACTCAATGTATGGAAAGACTTATTGATTAAGGCAATGGAAAATGATGAGCTATCTGATGAAGCTCTTGAAGGGGTAGCCGGCGGTAGCTTTATTAATGACCTGAAGAAAGGCTACGACGATGAACTGTCAAGATTGCAAAGAAGAGCCAAGCCTATAATGAGAAGGATCTCGGATTCAAGATGGTAGTTAAACCGTGATGAAAGCAAGAACTGTTCCATTATTTGTAATTGAAGAGCATCATGAAGCTTATTTTATATGGAATTATGGATATTTTAATGGATTCATAAGTCCTTTTGGCAATACATTACTGCATGTGGATTCACATGATGATATGGTAATTGCCCGGCTAAATTCTTCAATTGATGAATTACAGGATGACTTAAATAAAATTTATACATATGGATATCAAAAATTTGGCATAGCAAGTTTTATTATACCGGCCATCTACAGGGGAATTATCAATAACTATACCTTCTTATGTAAATATGATGCTTATAGTGGAAAGAAAACCGATCACTATATTGCTTCCCATCGATCAGAGGGCAAATTCTTCAAATCCGGAGAGATAAATCCGCTGCTACGAATGCAGCTGGAGTCAGATAACAACGAATGTGGACAATACCAGTTTTATAGCTATCAGGAAATTGGTTTAGCTAGCCAGTTTACCACCAGCCAGCCATTGATACTGGATATTGATCTTGACTATTTTTCTTGTGATAATTCACTTTCATCGGCAGAAACCAAAATAGAGATAACAGCAGAGGCTTATCACGAATTTAAAAATAATAAATACCACCCTTTAAGAATCATGCCGGCGGCAGCTTTATCGGTGAGTCAAGACGCTGATCGTTATTACCTTTACTATAATGAGTGGCAGGAAGAGCAGGATTTGAAGAAAGTTCCATTCGCGACTATTGACAAAAGGATCGATCGTTTTATCGATTTTTTGAAAAATAACAGTCTTAGACCAGGTTTAATAGATATTTGCCGCTCACGTTTGTCTGGTTATACACCCATTGACCAATGGCAATATATTGAGGGTAAGCTAATTGATGGTTTAGGTCAGTTATATAACTTAAACATATCTCATATCAGTCAGTTCGATAAAAGTTATGGCGCATCAGAGGAAAAAGTTTAATTATGAGGGGGTAAACAGAGCTCTAGTTCTGTTTTATTAATAAATTATTTAAAACGAAAGGGTGAACTAATAATGGAACAAAAATTGGCTCAGTTGCAAGCGAAGATTGCGGCAGACGGAAGTTTTTTGGAGAAGTTATTTTCTCTGGAAACCCCTGAAGAGGTGCAAAGTTTGATGAAAGAGGCGGGAATAGAATTTACCTTAGAAGAAATTGATGGGTTAAGAAAAGCATTGGTTAAGACTGCAGAAAAGGGTGAACTGGCTGATGAAGACCTGGAAGGTGTAGCAGGTGGATTTGCAGTTACGACAGGAATAGCAGCCGTTAGTGCGACTATCACTGCTGCCAACTTTACTCACAATGTTACCAGAGGAAGATGGTAGGTTCAATAAATAACGATTACGAAGCCATGAATTCGAAGCGGAGCAATTTATAGCCCAAAGTCAAGATTTATATCAGCAATTAATGGAATAGCTATGTCGCTACCTGCTAGCGTGCAGAACTGCCAATAGACATGTATTGCTGTAGCGGAGACTTTAGTCTACGCTACAGCATAACTGTAAAAAGCCATAATGGTGGTGTTTATATGAATGGAAACATTAAAAATTATCTTGACGGCATTGCCGGGAATTTGCCGCCGGAAATAATTTCGGCAGAATCATACTGCCAAATATATAAAATGGCTGACTTATTTAGTGATTTTGCAGCTAGTGAATATATTATGGAGACACATCTGAATACAAAGGATGCCGAGGTGGATTTCTCCTTTCGAGTGCTGGCTGAAGAAGAAAAATCCTGTTTAAACTGTGGGTTGAAAACTGACCGTTGTTTGCCACTGGTCGCAGATTATAACTGGAGCAGGGTTGTTGAGTTCGTGAATTTTTGGTCATCACCTATTGATGATATCTGGTTTGAAATTGATAATGATGAGTACGAAAGGAAAATACCTCAGCCTTGCTTTTTCTTCAATGCCAGTAAATTAGAAAAAGGCGCTGATGTGGATGAGCAACTGTTGTTCAATGCCCTGAAGAAGTTATTGGATATTGGACAATTAGAATCACTATGGCCCAACATTCATAAAGCTATCTTTCAATTGCCGGATGAAGTAGGATTGTTTCAGGTTGGTGTTATGTTAGCCCGCAGCAATGACAGGGTCAGGATATTTACTGCGGAATTAACCCGGGAACAGACGGTAAAGTATTTATCTGATATAGGTTGGACAGGCCCCTTTTCTGAGCTGGAGGGATTATTCCAGTTGTTGCATTCATATAGTGACAGTCAGTACATACTGGACTTTGATGTAAGCCAGCAGGGGATATCCGAAAAAATCGGAATTAATTTTGGCTTGGGGAAAAAACAAGACTTGTCTGCTTTCCTCGATAATCTGGTTGAAAAGCACCTTTGCACTGCTGCAAAAAGAAGTGGTGTGCTGGCCTGGTCAGGCAGTAAAGGCAGTTTTCTAGGACCGGACTACGGTTATTCAGCACTGCTAAAAGATATATCGCATTTTAAAATTGGCTATTCACCGGAGGAAGGCTTAAAGGCTAAAGCCTATCTCAGGATAGCGGGAGTTTATATGAAAGAATTATTTAAAGGCCACGCTTCAACCCAGCTTTCAGCTGTTCAATCAGCGGCCAGATTAAAGCAGCTGGGCTATAAAGAAATTCAAGATATTTTTAAGGAAATAGCAAAGAAATCAATGCTCGATCAGGAGTACCGTGAACTATGCTTAGAAGATAGTCAGGCAGCCATACGAAGAATTGTCAATCGTGATGCAGCGATTCCAGATAATATCATTTTCCTGGAAGAGGATGGGGAGCGCCTTGACAATGGTAATGTTGCTTATATTTTGCCACCGTTTCTAAAAAAATCTTGGCTTTTAAGTAAATGAGGAGAGACGGGACAAGAACACTATGACTGTTTCAGTATTTATTATTAAGGAGCACCATAAAGCCTTTATAGGCCATCTGGGAGGACATTATGAAAACACTGACTAGGGAAGTGATTGAGCAGGGACAAATCATGATTTGCTCTGATTCGAAACCACATCCATATATTATCAGGGTACTAGATCAAAATGATTTTATAGAAATTATGGAGCTACAAAGAAATCTAATCGCAGTGATGGAGAAAAAGGAATTGTATGTACCCATATCTAATGAAGAACTGGAATTTATGTTACAAGGCCATGGAGAATCCTTGGGCTTATTTATTCAAGACCAGTTGTATGCGGTATGTTCACTCCTTTTTGATGTTCCATACGAAAATAATATGGCTAGGGAACTTGGCTTTGGCGAGGCAGAATTAGCATTGGTAGCACAGTTGGAACTATCACTGGTAGATCCAGACTTGCGAGGTCACAAATTACAGCATAAGCTGGCTGGTATCCTGGCTAACCGTGCCGAAGCGCGAAAGAGATCTAAATACTTATTTACGACTGTTTCACCTTATAATTATCCCAGCATTACAACGGTAACCTCTTTAGGTCTGCATATTGCCAGACTATGTAAAATGTACTACAACTGGGATCGATTTGTTGTATATAGAGATTTTATCCACCCAATCCAATTAGATACCACCAATACAGTAATTCTTCCTAATACCGCTTTTGATGAGCAACAACAATTGTTGAATAATGGATACCGAGGATTTTCCCAATTCAAGGACGAAGAGGGCATAAAAATATTGTATGCCAAAATAATCTGAGGAACTATCTTTAATAATAGTCTGCGAGGTTGGAATATGAAAAGATTATTTCGAGCCGAACCCGCTTGTATAGAGGCATATAACCTGACCACCAGCCAAACCATAAAAATTATGGGGGATAATCTGGTTTTACTAGAACAATGGTTAAATACCGGGAAAGATAATGATCTGATCCAAGATTTAATTATTAAAGAAGTTTTAGACCCCAATATAGCCGAACAAGAAAAGGGTTACTTAAAGCAATTAGTAAAACAATGTCAGACCACGAAAGCACCGCTCCGTTCCAAATGTGTTCCGGAGATTATGAATATAGAGCTGACCACTCGCTGCCCCTTAAGGTGTTCTCAGTGCTATTGCGATTTGCACCGGGGTAAGGATATAAAAAAAGAGGTCGCTTTAGAATACATTGCGCAAGCAGCGCACTTAAAAATACCGTTTATTAACTTAAGCGGTGGAGAGACACTCGTTTATCCTCACTTGATGGAATTGCTGGAGCTTATTAACGAAAAGGGATTGAGTTCAGCTATTGCAATTAGCGGGTGGGGATTTGACTTGGCCATGCTGGCGAAATTAAAAGCTGCTGGTGTAGACAAGATATATGTTTCCTTAAACGGTTCAACGCCAGAAATTAATGCTCAGTCAAGGGATGGGTATGAACTGGCTATAAATGCCTTGCAGCTATTACAGGCTGATCAACAAGTCAATTATCATATAAACTGGGTAGCCCGCAATGATAACGTGAGCGATTTCCCTAATATGGTCAGTCTGGGTCAGAAGTTTGGGGTTAAAAGCATAGTGATATTAGAGTCTAAGCCTGACGCCAGTTATGTTATGCAAGCATCATTAAGCCAGGAAAATTTCTTAAAGCTGGCTAATTATCTGAAGAAACATGATCAGCAGGAAATTAATATAGAAGTTGAACCATGTTTTTCACCACTGCGGTCATACATTAATAATTATTATTTTTGGAATCGTAATACCGGGGTTAATAAAGGTTGTGGGGCGGGGAGAAACGGAATGGCAGTGGATGTGGATGGGAATCTGATTCCCTGTCGGCATTTATTATATCCTGAAAGCTTTGCCAACATCGAAGATTACTGGTGGAATTCAGAACTGCTTAATAAGTTGCGTAGCTTTGAAGATAACCAGGAAGAACCATGTCGAAGTTGTTATTTAAACAAAAACTGTGTTTCTTGCCGGGCAGTGGCAGATAAGGTTGAAAAGAATTTTTTCAGCGGCAATCATTATTGTCCGATAGGGGTGATGGCAACGTGAAACGGGCTATCGTAATACTGGGTATATTGCTAGGTTGTCTATTTGCATTTTCCCTTACGACCAGTGCTGGTCAATCCGTAGATAGCGATGCTGATGAACCGACTATCAAGTCTGACGGCACCAAGTGGCGGATTGGATATTGTGAAAGCGAACGTTTTATTATTTATAATACAACTCTGGTGGCTGTGGTTTATGGATTACAGGAATTAGGTTGGATTAATAATTTAGAAGGTTTTGACCAGGTGGCAAACAGCAGTGAGAGTACAAAAATCTGGGAATGGCTGTCATCTCACCAGGTTAGTCCCTATATCGAGTTTGTAGATGATGCTTTTTATAATCTCCGCGAACCTGATATTGACCGTGCAAGCATTATTAAAAGGTTAAATACGCAGAAAGATCTTGATCTTATGTTGACCATGGGGGCGGAAGCAGGTATTTTGCTAAGCAATTCCCAACATGATACTAATGTTTTTGTATTTGCTGCCTCTAATGCGGTTCGGTCGGGAATCATTGCTTCAGTGGAGGACTCAGGCAAAGATAATGTATGGGCTCACATGGACGAACAACGCTTTGAACGCCAGACCAGGGCTTTTTATGACATTATGAAATTTAAAAAATTGGGAATGGTTTATGAAGACTCTAATAATGCTAGGGTCTATTCAGCTGTAAATGAAGTGGAAAGCCTGGCTAAAGAAAAGGGATTTGAAATCGTACGTTATCATGTTAGAGAACCACGCAGTCCGGAGGAATATCCGAGATATTATCAGGAGGTACAGGATGCTTATAACCAATTAGCAGAACAGGTTGATGCTGTCTATGTAACCATTGCTTCAGTGGAAAGCGAGAAACTTCCCGAACTGTTTCAACCCTTCTATGATCATAGGGTGCCGGTTTTCTCCCAGCTAGGTAATATTGAGGTTAAAAACGGTGCCTTACTTACTGTTTCCGTCATGGACGAGACAAACATTGGGCGTTTTGGCGCTGATAGTATTTCGAAATGTTTGCTGGGAGCAAAGCCACGCGAACTGGAACAATCTTTTCAAAGTGCTCCGAGAATAACCATTAATGCTGAGGCTGCTAAAAAGTTAGACTTTAAATTCCCCTTTGAACTGGTGATTGTCCTCGACGAAGCCTACCAGACCATAGGTACTCAAGAAAATAGTTAATCCGTTGGTTCCATGACAATCAAAACTATCGATTGAGATTTCAGTTTCCCCGGACAGATCCTTGTAGAAATATGACGACTGTTATTCCATTTAAAAATCTTTGTGTTAGATTTAAGAATTTACCCCTTGGGGGTGCGGACGTTTTGTTGGACCTTTAAACGGCCAATTCCAAA
>JAAZFJ010000332.1 GCA_012511795.1 Syntrophomonadaceae bacterium | reverse complement strand
TAGCCCTTTGTCCAAAATATTTTCGAACCTGACTCTGATTACCCATTCATGATCTTCCTTTCCAATTGCCAATTGGACCAAACCACAGCGAGTTATTCGTTTGATAGATAGTCATCAATCCCTTGAACGGCTAGCTCCAATGCTTTGATTCTTCTTTCTAATAGCGTTCTTTGAGGACTACCTGCCTTGGACTTGGCATAAATGTCTTTAATTGATGGGTATAATCCTATAAGAACCTTGCGAGCTTCAGTTAAGTCTGCCTGAGTGTAATGGTGGGGGGTTTGATTCCAAACCTTTTCCAACATGGCTAATCCGATGCGGAGAGCCTGGAGGCGCTTTTTTACTAAGGTAGTATTGGCGCCTTTTTCACTCATCTGAGCCAAGGCTTTCTCGGATTTCCTTATCGATGATTGTATGGATTCTATTGATTCCAATTTACTTGCACTTGATACTTTTTGCATCTTATTGCTGTTCCCTCTTTAACTTTAGGTTGCTGTGTGATATTCTTGCGTTTCCAGCCCATAATAGCATCATCAGTGGAACTGACGACCACAGGTCGCCCCTACATTCCTACAGTTGTCTTAAGGTTTTCAAACTTCACATATTCAGGTTCAACGACATTTCATGCTTATCTTTGAATCAGCATCTATTTTTTCTTTGCCGGAAGTTCAGCGTATAGCCCTTCCAGCAATTCCTGCATCAAATCAGTATTCTCAAACTCCTCTACAACGTACATGAGGGTTTTAGAACCTTTATATGGATATTCGAGTCTGCAATCTGCAAGAAGTCTTTTCGATGTATCTGTCTGTTTTATCAACAGCCTGCTATCGCAAATGTCACCGATAAGTTTTCCATTATAGTAAACGCAATATTCTCCCATCATTTTTTTAGTGGTAACATTGCCTGCTTTACTAAGGCATTCAATAACATAATCATGGTATTCTTTTGACGTTGCCATTACTATTACCTCCGTATTGGATGCCTGATAACAGTTTTTAGTTTTTTAGGTTCCACTTTTCTTGCATCGCTCAAATAAATCTCATGATGTAACCTTTCATCAGTAATATCAAGCTCATAGCCTTCGTTAGTCATATAATTGTGAAGCAGGGGGACGTCAGACTGTGTGAATAATTATTCACTCTAATGGCCCAGAAACCTAATAGCACACAGTTTTCTTCCCCTGTCTCGGTTATTTAACAGTTAATGCAAAAAAATGACTTATCTAAGGCTATACGATCTGTAATCTACTCACTATTTCCTTAACTCCTAGGATATTTATTGCCCTGGTTATGTTATAGGCAAGAAAAGCAAGACCAGATTCAGCATTTACTGAATTAAGTCCTCGGGTTAGGAAATAATTATAGCCCCAACTACGTTTGATGGTTCCAAACGGGTGTTCCACTATCATTTGCCGCTTGGTGTAAAGTTCTTTGTTTTCTCGAGTTCGCTTATCAACCTCATCTAGTAGATCCTGGTGAATACTTCGGTATATTGATCTGCCTTGCTTGGCCTTTGTGCAATGATCTCTCAGTTTACATGTCTTACAAGCTTTGTAATTGTGATAATCGCGACCAATAATTTCACCTTTGTTTTTACGGTAGCACGCAAAAGGAAGAATATGTCCAGCGGGACATATGTAGTAATCATTTTTGGCATCATATTTGAACTTATTTATATAAAACTCTTCATTGCCGGTAGCATTGGCATTTTGGGCTTGGCAACATAGGTCTTCAGTTTAGAATTTTCGCATTCTTTGATATCTTTGCCTGAGTATATCCTTTATCTGCAAGAACATTTATTTCTTCAGTATCAAATACATTTTGTGCTCGTTTAGACATCTGGTTTAATTGTCCAAGGTCGGCTGCATTGTTAATAACATCATAATCTACAATCATACTATGCTTTTCATCCACTACGGTTTGCACATTGTAACAGATATCTATGCCATTGTTGTTGGTTGACATTTGTCTGGCATCTGGATCGGTTAAGGATATTTCTGAAACTTCATTTTCTTTTATTGTTTCTAGCATTTCTTCATATTTCTTTTTTCGTTCTTTCAGTTCCTGAATGTGTTGCTTGATCTCAGCAGCGTTTGGTTTGTGGGTGTTGGCCTCAGATTGGTCCCCTTCCTCAAGCTCGTTTAGATACTGTTCAATTTTTGTGTCAATATATTTGAGATGACGGTTTAGCTTCTTCTCATTAAAGTTTTTCTTTTTGGAGTTACTAGCTCTGAACTTAGAGCCATCCACAGCTACCAGGGTTTGACCATATAATCCCCATTCTTTGCACAATAGGCTAAACTGCTTAAACACTTTTTTCACAGCTTCTTTGTTATCTTTTCTGAAATCGGCTATGGTTTTAAAATCGGGTTTTAGTCCGGATAATAGCCATATTACTTCCAGATTTCTGCTTGCTTCACTCTCAAGTTTGCGGGATGAACGTATACGGTTCAAGTATCCGTAAAGATAGAGTTTTAATAGATCTCGTGGATCATATGCTGGTCTGCCTAAAATAGGCTCTTTTGCTCTTTCGAAACCTAACTCAGACATGTTTAAACTTATAACAAAGGCTTCTATGACTCTAACTGGATTATCCTCACCAACGTAATCATCTATTATTTCCGGAAACATGTTAATTTGTTGCCGGTTCTCTCCCTTTACATATGCCATTTTTAGCACCTCCCACTATATTTATTTTACCAAAAATGAGTATAGTTGGGATGCGTGAAATGGACTTTTCACACAGTCTGACGTCCCCGTGTCTTTTATTATGATGCCGTCGCTTAATTCCAGTATACGGTCGGTGCGATCAGCCAGGTTTCGGTCATGGGTCACCATGATAAAAGTAGTAGCGTATTCACGGTTGATATCGCGCAATATGCTAAATACTTTTTCTGTATTGCTGGAATCCAAATTACCGGTAGGCTCATCGGCCAGAATTGCACGAGGGTTATTGATAAGTGCACGGGCGATAGCTACTCTTTGTTGTTCGCCGCCGGAGATGGCATTGCCGCGGTTATCACGACGATGGCTGAGACCTACCATGTCCAGTAGTTCCAGGGCTCGCTTTTCTACATCTTTTGTGGTACGACCTGCATAAATAAGGTAAGGAATTAAAACATTTTCCAGCACTGTGAACTGAGGCAGCAAGAAATGAGATTGAAAAATGAAACCTATGGTCTTATTACGAAAATAAGCCAAACCATCATCATCAAGGTCGTCTAGATCTGTGCCGCCGACTACGACATGGCCTTCAGTAGGACGATCGAGAGCACCTATAATATTCAGCAGTGTGCTTTTGCCAGAACCAGAAGAACCAATCAGCGAGGTGAACTCACCCGATTGGATTTCCAAATCAATGCCGAACAAAACCCGTGTCTTAACCTTTTGACCGAAGTCCTTGATAATGTTACTCGTTTTGATTAATACCTCAGCCATTGCGGATCACCTCGATGGGATCAATTTGAGAAACTTGCCGTGCAGGCAGATAAGCAGATAAAGTTGCCGCCAAAATGGTGCTTAATGCAATAATTGTTGAAGTGATCGGTTTCAGGAGCAGTGCGTAACCTTGTTTGGCAAGAATAATAAAAGCCTGGCTCATAATCAAGCCCCAAACGAAGCCGAACAAGGTCCCTGATATCCCTAGAAATAACCCCTGGAACATGAAGGTGCGTGCTACACTGCTGCTGCGTATTCCCATCGCTTTGAGAATGCCGATTTGTTTGGATTTTTGTACTGCACTGATAGCCAAGACCGAAGCAACTCCCAGAGTAACAGCTAGTAGTACGAAAAATTGAATGGTATAACTCGAACTGCTCTGACTGTTTAATGCCGAAAGTAGAGAAGCATTGCTTTCCTGCCAGCTCTGTATATTATAAGAAGGCAGACGAACAGCCCATTCACGGGCTATCTGTTCAGCCTCAAAAACATTGGTAATCTGTATTTCTATGGAGGTTATACGGTCCCCGATTCCCAGTAAAGCTGAAGCCTTGCGCTGATCCATTACCATCCAGCGCTGATTAATGGCACTTACTCCTAGATCAAAAATACCATCGACCATCACAGTAAGAGGCTCTCGGCCTGATAATTCAAGCTGAAGGGGATCTCCAGCTGTAACGCCGAGATCAGATGCGAGTTCTTTACCCAAAAGCACAGCACCATCAGATACGTTCTGATTGCCCGCAATGATGGAATTACTGATATCATAGATCAGGTCGGCTTGCTCCAGGTCAAAGCCGCGTAAAAGTATAGAACGGCTAACCTGACCTCGCGTAATAAGTCCTGATCCTTCCACCAATGGCAACACTGTTTTGATGCCGCTGTCAGCTGACAGGGCTTCTGTTATACTTCGCCATTCTGCAATAGGCCGTTGGTTATTCTCAGTGGTATCAATCAGCAGAATTTCATTTTCACCCAGGCTTTTGGACGCTTTGGCAGAGGCAGAATCAGCATTACTGATCACGATATGGGGAGAATTGCCAACGGTTTTCGTTATAAGATCTGCCTGCAGTCCATCAATTAGAGCAGTCAAGAATACCATGACAGCCACCCCAATGGATATCCCCAGTATTATCACAATTGTTTGGATCTTGTTCTCCTCCAGGAAGCGACGCGCCAAACTGATTTCAAATCGCAAACTGCTTTTCATTATCCTATACCTCAACAGGCTGAGGTAGTACTTTTTGGTCTTCCTCCAGTCCTGTTGCCTCCAAAACCATATCGCCCTCTCGCAGACCTTGGGTAATTACGACCCCATTCTCGGTTCTTAAGCCAATCTGCAGCGGAACAAAATGAGCCCGATTATCAATGGCCAGCCAGACTCCGCCTTCTCCATCCTGCTCGGTTAAATAGCGATCGGGTAAAATTATGGCTTCCTTTTGCTGGGGACCAAATAGCTGAACTGAAACCAATTGTCCTGGATATAGTTGGGGTTGATTTGAGGTAAATGCCAATTCAACAGTCAACGATCCTTGCTCTGCATTACCCGTAGGCTCAGTGTAAACAATCAGGGTATCCCATTTATTAGCACTCGAGTCTGTAAGCCATACCTGTGCATGATTTCCCAATGCAGCCAGAGCGGCATAGCGTTGATCGGGCTGAATCTTTATACGCAGATCCTTACCATCTTTGAGTAAAGCTGCTTTGCTGGTGGTTGATAGGAATTCTCCCGGTCTGACGTATATATCCAACAGTTCACCGTCTGCGGGTGATACGGTTTTATATTTCTCCACAAGCAATTCCTTTTCAGCTAGATCCAGATGACGCTGCTGTACTTCCGACTGCAATATCGCAATAGTAGAACCGTTATCTTCAAGAGCTTCCATCGTTAACCTCGCTAAACGTGCCTGTTCCTCAGCTAGTTTGAGGTTTCGTCCCGCCTCTTCCCACTCGGCCTGGCTAATCGCTCCAGCCTCAAATAGACTATTGAACCGCGTATATTGCTGCTCAGCCTTTTCTAACTCCAGATCGTTCTGAGTACTATTAACGCGGGCTTCTTCACGAGTTACGGTTTTGGCTATTTGCAGTTGTAAACACGAAGTCTCCAACAACGCAGCTGCTCTGTTCCTATCTATAATTGCTTGGGAGTCGTCAATCTGTATCAGTAATTGGCCTTTTTTGACCTTGTCTCCTTTGGCGACCGGGCAGTCTATAACCGTACCGGAAGTAAGGGCAGAAATCAGGGTACTGCCCTCAGTTATAACCTCTCCACTGAGCAGAAGTGAAGGAACAAAGTCTTGTTTCTCTACAGCATAGGCGGAAATCTTTTCAGGTCTGGTCGTATATAAAAGAGAAATGATTAATAACAGGATAAGTGATCCAATGATTACGGTATTTTTATGAAGTCGTAAGAAATCCATGGCTATCCTCCGCCTGATCGATGATTAAAAAACTTCTGACAATAAACATCGATTTTTTGGTTATTATAGCATATATATCAACATATTTTAGATTTTACTGAATTAAAATGGAAAGGGGGTTTCTATGAGGCTTCTTAATATACATATGATTAATGGAAGTCGCCTTCTAAATATTTCATGGAAAATTGATTATTTTGTACCCCAAGGAAAATATCATAATGGGGATATCCTGGCGCTGGTATTGATCAGTCCAAAGTGGATGTCTGATGGAAATAAACGGTCCGGTCTCTGCCGCCACGCCCTCCTGTGAACTTCCTATAACAAAACCTTCCCATTTGTCCGTTATAATAGAATAACCCTGCCAACTATCGGGTAAGGAAAAACTAAATCCAAAATACCTCGGGTCGAGTAGAAGTGCGCCTTTCTATCCTTAGGAGCAGGTTTGTTTTCTCCGTTGCTCTCCGTTTCCTCTGAGAGTGCCACAGTATTCGCTCCATAGATGATTGTGCGCAAAACCCTCACAGAACCGTGCTTGCGCAATTAACGCACACGGCTCCTCACAATGTCGTTCACTTTAGATAGCTTAGCAATTCAGGCTTTACATCGTATATGCTTACGTATATTTTCGCCCTTGGTAATGGGTTTTTCTTAAGGAATCGCACGTATTTATCCCAGTTCATGCTTTTGCGCTGGCTGCGGCGGTTGAACCACTTGAACAAGAAATTAAGAGTATTAATGGCTACCCGGCACCAAATATTATCTCGATCTTCCTGGACAATTTGACCTCGGATGGAGCCAATCAGACCAGGAAATACCAAGTAATAAATATGCAGTTCAATGACCTGT
>JAAZFJ010000039.1 GCA_012511795.1 Syntrophomonadaceae bacterium | reverse complement strand
TTAAGACACAGTTTATTCTTTGCAATGATTGCCATACTAGCTCATAATCCGGAATTTCGCTTACTTCATCAACGAAATCTTACGCGGGAAAATAACCCGCTGAACAAAATGCAGTCCATTGTCGCCCCAATAGACCATACGGTATCCGGCAGAGCATATAGGTGTACCGTCCCAGTCAAAGCCTTCTTTGGGTTCTTTAGCCCTTCGGTGATTTAGAGGTATTATGGCCTGAGCTCGGTAATTTTTCCGGATTAGCTCATACAGGGCCTTATGGTCATAACCAGAATCCATGAGATAATACTGGGATTTACCTGTAATGTTATCGCCACACTCTTTCAAGATGCTTTCAGCCATAATGCCATCATTGATGCTGGCAGGAGTTACCCTTAAGGCTACCGGCAGTTCAGATCTAATATCTGTAGCAATATGTAGTTTATAGCCGAACCAGGTTATTTGGTTGCCATTGGTGTCACGTTTACTACCCCAGTTGGCTGACTTACCATCATCGTTAATATTCTTACGGGGAACAGACTTTTCATTAGCATTTACCTTAGAAGCATCGATGGCAATACCATTGGTATTAAGAAGTCCAATAGCTTCGGCTTGCTGCACTACCTGTTTAAACAGTTCTTGCAGGCATTTTGATTCTGTTAGTCGGCTATAGAATCGGCTAATGGTAGCCACGCTGGGCACCTGACCAAAAACTTCAAAACCACAGGTGTATCTTAGCATAGGATCATTGTTAAGGCGTTCAACCAATTCGGTAAAACCAGCCATGTTATAAACTCGCATGGCAATCAAGGCTCTGAGTTTGGTTTCAATGGAATAACCATTTGGCCCCCGACGATAACCGGTATTCTCATCCAAAGTAGCAACAACTGCTCTTAAATCGAGGGTGGCTAAAATAATATCTAATCGGGATCGAGGTTGCATTTTAATAGCATCTTCAAAGGAAAAAACGCATCCTTGCCGAATATACATAGGTGACTTCCCCTTTCGCATTTGCTTGTTTTCGGTTTCGTCACCTAAAATATTCGGCAAAAGCGGGGGTGAAGTCCTTTTTTATTGCTATTAAATCCCGATATTTCAAGGCTAATTAATATGCAAAACTCTCATTTAACCATTGTATGTCTCATTCATCTTTTTTTTAATAATGCTTGTTTAAACTTTTCCAGGTTTTCTTTACTGCCTTCTCTTTTTTTAGGGAAATACGATGAAACCCTGATATTATTATACATTCTTTCAAATACCACCGTATCTCCCAAATCTTTGACTGTTGTTTTATTATTTATAATCGCCCTCCTGAGATTATAATAACATCAATTCCAGTCAAACTCCTTAACAAAAAACGGCCCAAATAAGAGCCTATATTTTGCTTCAGGTAATAAGGCCGTGGAGAGGTCTAAAAACCTTGCCACGGGCCACACAGAAGCTAGGTTTTACAAGTTACCTCTAAAAACAAGCAAAAACTCTCAAGCCTGAGAATTTGTTGACTGCAAACAAAGCCTGGCATTTAACCAGGCAAAATAAGTTAAAATACTATTAACAATTCAGAAAGGGTGAAATTTAGTATTCACTTCGTCAGATTTCTGACTAAGTGTTTTACCGGGAGCAATACCACCATGGTAAGTAGAATCGTATCTAACAATATTTTACTATGTTTGGGTTTTTAAGGGTTTTCCGCATCCATGCGGAAAACCCCTAAAACCCAAGTTTCCCCGTTCACCCTGGATGGCGAACGCGAGATATCGGCATCTACGGCTTTTTATTTAACCGTTCCACATAAATCTGTGAACCCAATATTACTTTTTTCACTCTTGCTATTCTTTTAACAAATAGTTGAAATAATACTTACTTGAAAAGGTTTTCGCCATCTATGGCTAAAACCTAAAATATAGATATTGACAAAAATAGTTAAATTAATTCTTAACCTATCTTGTAAGAAATAATTTAACTATTCTTGAAAGACTTCGCTGTTGATATATATTATTTTCTGCCACTCATTTTGCCACCCATGAAGAATTTTCTGCCACTCACTTGCCACCGTAAATGCGAATATACAAGCTATTATAACTCTAAAGCTACCTCCGTCCAGCGTAATGCCCTCTAATCACATCAGTTCTATTGTGGCCCAGATCTCGACTAACCTCAATTTCCGAGGCTTGTTCCAGCCTGGCGGTAGCGTACTGAGCTCTGTAGCTGTGAACATCCATATAGGGTGGTATATACTCAAATATCGGCTTGTCTAGGCACCTTCCTTCAACTATTTGTAGTATTCTTAGTTCTGTACCCTGTAACACTGTAACTTCTCTGGCCTTGCCGCCTTTACCCTGACGAACATTAGCAATTAATTTATCTATCTTCCAGTATATATCCTGAGGTGTTATTGCTGCCAGCTCGTGCCGCCTCAGTCCTGTCGCACGGCAGAAGTCCACTAATTCCTGGTTTTTTGATTCATTGAAACGCTGATCCATCTTTACTGCCCGGCGGCTGCGCTTTATGTCAGTCAGTTTCCTTCTTGGAATAGGAACCTCCCAGCATAACTCTGAATCCTGAAAGATCTTTCTCAGTGCTGATCTATCCCGCTGGATGGTCCAGGCGCTCAGGCCGCGGGCAATACGTTCCTGCAAGTAGAATCCGGTATAGAATCGGGCCTCCTCCATGGTGCGGGCTTTAGTGTTTTGTTTGCACCAGTTAGCATATTCACGCGCCACCCTCCGGTATGCTGCAAAGGTGTTTATACTATATATACCTGCAGGGGCTACGCCAAAGCCAGACCGGCCTTTAACGTGAGCCTGGGCAATTGCTATCTTTTTAGCCTGGTGCTTACCGTGGCCGAATCGTTCCTGTTCCCGTAAGCTAGTTAGCAGTAGATGAAATAAACTCATGATTCCCTCCATATAAAATAGGGCGCACTAATGCGGTAGTGCTGTTTACATTTTCGCTCTGCAGCGGAATTCGTTCAGACATCGAGCCTGTTAGAGCCGGCCCGGCACTCAACATCCTGGTTTCAACACACCACACTACGACACAACACAGGGGCTTTCCATAACGGTATTCTTATGTTCTCAGGAGAATAAATAGAATTTCAATTAGACACGAAAAAGCACTACAAATGTAATGCTTTTTGGCTGAAGATTTGATTTGTGCCTGGCTAGACTGTGTGGCCGGGAATTGTCTTTTGATAATTGAAAAAATCAAGTTTTTTGAATAAGGTAGAAATAATTTTGAGCTAGGTACGTCTGAGACCTTCCTAGAATTTACTCCCCATCAGGTACATTTCGATCATCCTGCTATTTTTATTATTCTCAGGCACATCATAGATTCCTGAAATTTACTTTTGTGTCGGGTATCAAAGATTATCCCGGTATTTTTACCGTCGGGTACATCAGAGATCTTCCCGGTATTTGTCAATATATACTTTTATTATGATAAAATGGAATTTGATTGTCAATAGGCATTTTGGCATTTAGTAGTATA
>JAAZFJ010000331.1 GCA_012511795.1 Syntrophomonadaceae bacterium | reverse complement strand
TTTTGCGGGAACATGATACGTACACCTGCATCAGGATGGTGATACGCTCGCCTGCTTCGGGAACGTACTACGTTCCCCTACATTGGGAAGGTGCCACGCGCGCACTGCACGCCCTACGCCACTTTCCACTTTGCGGCTTATTCAGACGCCAGCTCGAAGACATCACGGCGCTGCACGGCGATATTTTCGCTTTCCTGCAAACCGATTAGGGCCTGGGCTACTGTATAGATGTCTTCATCAAGTGCGGAGCTTTTTACGTATTTATAAGTACGGTTGATGGTTAAAGGCTGACCGGATGCGCCGATCCCGTTGTCCATTACCAGGATGAGATCACGGGATACTGCTATGGGGGTTACTGCCATGAGGTTCACCTCCTTTTGCGTGATATGAGAAGGAGTTGTTTTCCTTCCTGTATCAAGTCTAGGAGTTGGAAGGGAAAAGATAAAAAGTGCGGAAATGGATTTCGGCGCAGAAAAAACAGCCAATAATCATTATTGGCTGTAAATGAATGGAGGAAAACCATTTATTCGGTATAAGCAGTGGTCAATATTACAAAATGAGTAAATATTAAAATTTCTCGAGAATTTTTTCAATGCGGTAGAGCTTATTGATGAGAATCCCCAGCGCATCCAAAACCTGCTCCTGTTCATCATGATCGCGGCTGGTCAGGTATTCCAGAGTATCCTTGCCCAGGCTGATGGAACTGTAGGCTGACAGGCTGGTGCTGCAAAGGGGTACCTCTTCCCCGCCCGTTAGTTTCAGCATGGTCTGTCCATTTACTTTGTGCACAGATTTTATACAAGCGACATCAACATAGCCGTATGTAGCATCACCTATGACCTGTGGCCTGCGCATTTTCAGGGGAACAAACACCCGGCCGTCGGGCAGGTAAAAAGGCAAGAGATATCTGCGGTTGAATTTTTGTTCCAGTTCTCTGCTCTGGGCAGACAAGTCCAAATGATAGGAACGGGCTAAAGACTGCCGGACGCTTGAAATATTGCGCCGGTCCATGGTTTTTTCCGTCTGCTTTCCGGCCATAAACAGCAGCTCGGTGGTATTCCCGTCATCGGAATAAACCGGACGTAACAAAATGATCTGTTCTTTCAAGTCTTCTATGCGTCGAAAAATTTCTGACCACCCCAGCATTAATATAAAACATCTGTTCTGATTATACCATAACAATGCCTTCCTGATGGGATTCCGTCCATTTTTATCGATGTTAACTCTCCGACAAAGTTCTTCATATAAATTGTTATATTCGACCATTCTATACACATCTTTTATTTGCTGCCATATTTATTGACTATTGTAAATATTTATTGTATAATTTGGCATATTATATACTTTCTTCTTTTGTTCTTTATTTTCTTTTAATGTAAGGGGGGATGGTTGATTGAAGAACAGAGTAAGAGAATACAGGGAAGCTATGGGACTGACACAGGCCCAGTTCGCAAGGGTATGTCCAATGTCAAGGTCGTACCTGTCACAAATTGAAAACGGCAAGCGAAACTTAAGTGCCAAAATGATGAAGAGAATAGCCAAACTCCTCGGCCAAAGGGTAGAGGAGATTTTTTTTGTTTACTTTAGTGGACAAAACACTGGCAATTATGGCATTCAAAGTAAACAGGAGGTGATGATTTGTCAAAATGCAAGCGAAGGGAAAGGTACTTATTGATTAGAATCG
>JAAZFJ010000038.1 GCA_012511795.1 Syntrophomonadaceae bacterium | reverse complement strand
GATTTTAACTTTTTAAAAGAATCTGTCTCAGGAAATATCCCTGCTTTATTTTTGCGCACCAGTATCACTTCATCAAATAAGACCGAATTATCATCTTTTAATACTTTAACTCTGGTTTCATAATCTTTGGCACCTTCCAGCTTCTTGCCCTTGATCGGAATAGTCTTTAATACTTCAAAATGATAATTCACCGCGATCCCTCCTGCCATCATAATAAGATTTCCTGTTATAAATCAGGTAATAATAGCATGAATTCGACACTATTATATGAAATCCTCTGCAGGGTTTACAAAAGGTTATGCATTATGCTGATCAATGCCGGGCCTAAAAGGATAATAAACATACAGGGAAATATAAACAAAATCAAAGGAAAAAGCATTTTGATCGGTGCTTTCATAGCCTGTTCCTCAATCATCTGCTGTCTTTTTTCCCGAATCATATCTGCCTGTATTCTAAGAATCTGCGCCAGACTCACCCCTAATTGGTCAGCCTGGATCACTGCATTGATCAGTGATGATAATTCCGGCACATGAGACCTTTCGGCCATATCCTTTAATGCATCTTTACGTACTTTTCCCATCTGCACTTCCCTTATCACCCGGGCAAATTCCTGAGCTATCGAACCGGGAAAGCGCTGCACTACCTTGGCCAGTGCCAGCTCAAAGGTTAGACCGGCCTCCACACTGATCACCAAAAGATCCATTATTTCAGGAAGAGTGCTTCTCATCTCGGTCTGCCTTTTACTGGCCATCCCGGAAAGGGTAAACCAGGGAATATATACTGCCAGGGCTCCTAAAACCAGAGCCAGAAAAGTAGCTTTAAATAACGAATAGGCTGAGGCATGGAAAAGAACCAGAGATAACAAAAAAACCACCATGCCGAAGAGCACCTGGAATCCTAAAAATTCTGCCGGTTTTACATTGCGGGGGTTTCCTGCTGCATCCAGCTTTTCTTTTACTTTTTCCTGTAACCTGTCCGGGGTTATTTCCTTAACTAACCTGACCATCCATTTGGATATATATTCTCCCACTCTTTGCAGGAAAGGCTTGTTTAATATATCTTCTTCGTCAACGATGGTCTTATCCACATTAAGTTTATTCAGTCTGTTGATTATATTGCGGCGCTGACTGGACAGAAAATTACGAATGACCGTCAATAGAAGATACACCGAAAGTGCAGCCAATATTGCAATCATAACAGGCATAATATCAGCATTAAACATCTATGTCCACCACCCTTCTAACCAGCAGGATACCGATCACCAGCATTATTACTCCGCCTATGAGCATTATTCTGCCAAGGGGTTCATTAACTAATAACCCTCCATATTGTGGATTAAGAGTAAAAATAAAAAATGCCAGTACGAAAGGCAAAAGGGATATGACCCAGGCGGACATTCTCCCCTGAGCTGTCAGGGCGCGCAGTTTTGCCTGCATTTTTACCCTCTTCTCAATGGTCGTGGCAATATTGTCCAATACCTCTGCCAGATTGCCGCCCACCTCACGCTGTACCAGGACTCCTGCCACCATGAGTTCAATCTCTCTGCTTTCGGTACGATCGGTGAGGTTGTTTAAGGCATCTTCCAGTCTTAGTCCAATACGGTTCTCATGAAGTACACGCTGGAATTCTTCAGACAGGGGCGGAAAGGTTTCTCTGCTGACTAAATCCAGAGCCTGCAAGAAGCTATGTCCGCTCCGCAGGGAACCTGCCATAAGCAGAATGGCATCCAGTAACTGATCGTCGATGGTTCTGATACGATGTGCTTTATTATAGGAAACCCACATCTGAGGCATGATAAATCCTAAGATTCCCAGCACTACCCCCATCATAAGCTGTCCAAGCAATAAATAACCTATGATAAACCCCAGAACAGCAGTTAAAAGTTTAGCCATCAGAAGTTCTTCTGCTTTAAAAGGAAGCCCGGCTTTGAAAAGCTCCAGCTGCTTTCTCTGCAGATAGTCTGCTCCCAGTAAGATGCTCCATATTGAGTTTTCTTTCCCGGATGCGATGGTCCTTATACGCTGTCTCCTATCACTGGTCCCAGTGCTCATCATCGCTTCACTGCCAGGCTCGTCCCAAACCGCTGCCAGTCTTTTTTTCATAAGCCGCTGGGGGCTTGTCAGCCATGACAATATAAGAAACATCACTAAAACAGTTAATATAAAAACTGAAAATAATATGAGAGCTACCATCTAAATAACCTCCCCGCCTGTTTCAGAAAAAACTTTGATAGGTACGTTGACTCCCTTGGCTTCCAGTTCCGGCATGAATTTCGGTAATACACCGGAGGGATGAAATGACCCTAATATCCTTCCTTTGTCCCCTACTCCCTTTTGTTCAAAGAGGAAAAGATCCTGCAGGGTTATTATATCCTTCTCCATCCCCACAACTTCTGTAATGCG
>JAAZFJ010000330.1 GCA_012511795.1 Syntrophomonadaceae bacterium | reverse complement strand
CCAGTCCCGCAGATTTACAGGGATAATCAGGCAAACCTTTTCTGACACGGGCCGACTGTACCCGGCAGTCATTCATCTGGAAGATGATGCTCTCCGGACTCTCATCAATAATCGATTGCACATTGATTCTTGAGTACATACGATAGCCCAAAGCCTGCTTTAAGCCTTCCAGACCGGCACGCTCAGGAAGCCCCAAGAAACTCTTGATCATCCTGCCCTCTACCTGGGAAAAACGGTGCCAGCACGAATCATTGCAGCGCTTGGCATCATTCATGCCGTAATTCTTTTCAATCTCCTGGAACCATAAACCATCCTGAGCCAGCCAATTCTTGCCCAGTTCAGCGGTAAGCACGATCAGTTTTTCCCGGGGGATATCCAGCAAGGGTGCAGGGACCCCGTCTTTAACTTCAAAACCAAAAGCCTTGCCCAGCCTTTCCATTTCAAGACGGCTGTACTTGTCAGTAACCGCTTCTAATGCGTCAAGCGCCCGCTTCATCCCCAGTTGATGCTCAACTTCCCTGAACCATAGAGTATTATGAACCGATGCGCGCTGCGACATGTTCATAATAAAGCGCACCAGTTCCTCCTGGCTCAAATCTTCCATCTTGATATTTTCCTTACCCTCATAAAGTGACATTCCCAATCCTCCTCATAATGTGACAGCTATATACAAATTCTACATTGTAACTCTTCGATGGTGCAAGCGGGGGTTCCTTTAATTAAATTATATATTTATCTGGCTGCCTAAGGGTATAAAAAATGATGTCAGTAAGAAGGGCAGAGATAATTAGGGTGAATGACTATTAAAGAGATGGCTTATTTTGTCACAATACAGGATTTTAATTTAAAAACAAAATTTAAAAGATTTTTTAAAAAAACAAAGGGATTGATAGAGAAAAATAGAATATTTTACCATAAGACTAATTTATGGGAGGGGGTGAATAAAGGTTGAAAGATGAACTAATCGCGCATGTTCTTAGAGATGATGATTCATGGAAAGAACCACAAGGTTTATTAGAACATTTGGAAAACACTGCTCTTATTGCACAAATCAACGCTAAAAAATTTGATTCAGGTGATTGGGGAAGACTTGTCGGTCTTGCCCATGATGCAGGAAAAGGAAGAGAAGCTTGGCAAAAATATGTAAGACAAAAAAGCGGTTATGACGAAGAAGCGCATTTAGAAGGAAAGCATGGTAAATTGCCGCATGCAATACAAGGGGCAAAATTGGTTGAAGAATTATTCGGTAAAGGAATCGGAAGAATATTAGCTTACAGTATAGCTGGGCACCATGCAGGATTACCGGATTGGTCAAGCGCGGCAGGATCTGGTCAAGCATCCCTTCAATTTCAGAGAACTCAAGCAAATGGTTGGCAAGAAATTAATAAGTCAATCGTTGATGCAATACAGTCAGCAATCAGTCCGGTTCCGCCATGGAAGTTTTCATACGGGATGGATCTATCTTTATGGATCAGAATGTTGTTTTCTTGTTTGGTTGATGCTGATTTTTTAGATACTGAAAAATATATGGATCAAGACCAAACTTATATGAGGGGGACATATCGCTCTATATCTGAACTGCTTAATAGATATAATCAATATATTGCTGATTTAGAAGTTAAAGCTGACGAAACTGAAGTAAATAAAATCAGAAGAAATATCAGGACGAAGTGTATTCAGATGGCTGGTGAAAAGCAAGGAATCTTTTCTCTTTCAGTTCCAACCGGAGGCGGGAAAACACTTTCAACATTGGCATTTGGTTTAGAACATGCTAAAAAGCATAAGCTTGATCGTATTATTTATGTTATTCCATATACAAGTATCATCGAACAAAATGCAGATGTATTCCGGGCCGCAGTTGGTGAAGACCAGGTTGTGGAACATCATTCCAGTATTGACATTGAAGATTTAAACTCAAAATCCAGGTTGGCTGCTGAGAATTGGGATGCACCAATCATAGTTACTACCACAGTTCAATTCTTTGAATCATTATTCGCTGCAAAAACAAGTCGTTGCCGCAAACTTCACAATATTTCACGTTCGGTCGTTATTTTGGACGAAGCACAATTGCTTCCCGTGGAATATTTGGAGCCAATTCTCCACACCATGCAGTTATTGACAGATCATTATCATGTAAGCTTTGTAATTTCGACCGCCACTCAACCAGCATTTGAAAGTCGTATTACCAATGGAGAGCAATTCAAAGGTTTAAAAAATATCCGGGAAATAATGGGCGGCGAGAATGAAGTAATAAAATTATATCAATCGCTTAAGAGAAACGAAGTTTATTTTCCTGAAGATATTAAAATCACATCAAATTGGGAACAGATCGCAGAAGAATTATCTTCGTTGAAGCAGGTTTTATGTATCGTATCCGACCGTAAGAGTTGTCGTGAATTACACAGTTTGATGCCGAAAGGAACGTATCATTTATCAGCTTTGATGTGCGGACAGCATCGAAGTGAAATAATCAAAACAATCAAAGAAAAGCTAAATCAAGATGAAACAGTAAGAGTTATCAGCACTCAACTGGTTGAAGCAGGTGTGGATTTTGATTTCCCGGTAATATATAGGGCTATGGCTGGTTTGGATTCAATTGCTCAAGCAGCAGGACGATGTAACAGAGAAGGTAAAATGCCCAATATGGGTAAAGTTAAAGTTTTTATTCCACCAAGGAAAGCGCCGCCAGGCATTCTTCGCAAAGCTTCGGATACAGCTGTAAGTATAATTTTAAGTGAATCAGATCCCCTTGCATATCATACCTTTGAAAAATATTTTGCGGATTTATATTGGAAAGCCAATTCGCTTGATTCAAAAAATATTCTTCAGTTATTAGATCCAAATAAAAATGATCCACAGGAGTGTAGTATTCTTTTCAGAACCGCTGCTGATAGATTCAGAATTATTGATGATTCACAAATAAAAACGATTTTTGTCCGCTACGATGAAGGAGATAAATTGATTGATCAGCTAAAATGGAAAGGCCCTGACCGTTGGCTGTTAAGAAAATTACAGAGATATGCAGTGAACGTCTATGAGAGTATTTTTTATCAGATGCTTAAAAGAGGGTCTGTAGAAGAAGTTCAGCCTAACATTTTTGCCACTACATCAAGCAGTGAATATTCCAATGAGATAGGTCTGTTAATTGATACCTCATTTGAACCGGAGAACTATATTTTTTAAAGGGAGTTGATCACGTTGCGGGATTGGTGTTTAGAAGTCTGGGGGGATTATGCCTGCTTTACCCGCCCCGAAATGAAGGTGGAGCGAGTGAGCTACGATGTAATGACTCCATCAGCAGCACGAGCAATTTTCGAAGCGATTCTATGGAAACCGGCAATTCGATGGAATGTCACCAAAATCGAGGTGCTTAATCCAATCAAATGGATCTCAGTCAGACGAAATGAAGTTGGTAAAATTATACCTACCCCCACCGCCAGACAGATGGAAGGGGTATTTGGGGCGCCAATGGGACTCTTTATTGAGGATGAACGCCAACAGCGGGCTGGATTATTTTTAAGAGATGTTAGGTATCGAATACATGGTTATTTTGATTTTATTCCGCCGCATGAACGCAAGACAAACCGATCTATTTCACCTGAAGTCTGGGCTGACCAGCAGGAAGAAACGGAAACAGTAAAAAAAGATGAGACAGCTGCGAAGTATGCGTCTATGTTTGAACGACGAGCTAAAAAAGGTCAGTGCTTTCACCGGCCTTATTTAGGCTGTCGTGAATTTGCCTGTGATTTTCGATTAATTGATTCACTATCAGACCCGGCTGAAACAATAAAAGAAACCAGAGATCTGGGTTATATGCTGTATGACATGAATTTCGATGAAAATATCAATGATCCCAGTCCCATGTTTTTCCGTGCCAAAATTGAAAATGGAGTTATCAATACTGACCGAAAGGAGGTGGAGGTTAGAGGATGATATTACAGGCTTTGAAAGAGTATTATGATCGGAAGGTTGAAGAAGCAGATAGTGATATAGCACCAGAAGGATTTGAAAAAAAGGAATTGCAATTTCTAATTGTTATTAATGAAAATGGTGATTTCATAAACATTGAGGATACTAGAGAAATGATTGGGAACAAATTAGTAGGAAAGTCATTTCTGCTTCCAAGGTCAAAAGGGAGAAGCGGTAGTAAAAGTTATGAAACAACATTCCTCCTTTGGGATCACATCGGTTATGTTCTTGGTCTTCCTGTCAGCGATAATAAATCATCTAAACAGCATCAAACTTGGTTAGATTCTCTTAAAGGACTTCCGGAAGATTTATCAGAAGATGCCGGAGTAAGAGCCATGATTCAGTTTTATAAAAGTAATGAGGCTGAAAAAGCAAAAGCTTCTCCCATGATTAAGGAATGTTTAAAAGCTATACAATGTAATATGTCTTTTAAATTAATTAACGATATACCTGTTCCATGCAGAAATACAGTTAAGGAGTATGTTAAAAAAAGCCTTAGGTCAAATGGAGATGATGAAGAGAGTTCAGAAAAAATAGGATATTGTTTAGTGACAGGTGAAAGCGGAGTAATTGCTCGTACTCATGGAAGAACTCCAATTGATAAAGATACAAAGTGTTTAGTTGGTTTTCAAAAAAACAGTGGGTATGATTCATATGGAAAAGAGCAGGGATATAATGCACCAATAATAAAATCAACAGAATTTTCATATGTAACAGCGCTTAATACGTTACTTAAATCTCCAAATCAACGCATTCAAATTGGCGATGCTTCAACTGCCTTCTGGTCAGAGAAAAAGACTTCATTTGAAAACGAATTTTCCTTCTTTTTTAAAGAGCCTAATAAGGACGATCCTGCTGCAGGAACGCAAAAAATTAAAGCATTGTACGAATCACTTAACACCGGTGCTTTTGTTGAAGAGGACGGTGATACCAATTTTTATATACTCGGACTTGCTCCCAACGCTGCACGCATATCAGTACGGTTTTGGCAGGTAGGGAAAATATCGGATTTTGCATCTCGCATCAAACAGTATTTCGATGACTTTGCCATTGTAAAATCGCCAAAAGAACCAGAGTTTTATTCTCTCCCATTCATTCTCAGGAACATTGCCAGTCAAGATGAACGCGAAAATATTCCCCCTAATCTTGCCGGGGAATTTATGCGCTCAATACTCAATGGTACTCCTTACCCGGCAACATTATTGCAGGCGTGTCTGCGCAGAATCAAAAGTGATACAAAGAATCGGGTTAAACCAGTTCGGGCAGCTTTGATAAAAGCATATTTAAACCGCTATTATCAGTTTTACCTAAACACAAATCATAAGGAGGTAAGTATGGAATTGGATAAGAATCAACCCTCTATTGGTTACCAGTTAGGCAGACTATTTGCTGTTCTGGATAAGATTCAGGAAGAAGCAAATCCAGGGCTGAATGCAACTATTAGAGAAAGGTACTATGGGGCTGCCTGTGCTACACCGGTAACCGTATTTACTAATTTGCTCAGACTTAAAAATCATCATCTTGCCAAAATGGACAACAGAGGAAGGGTTATAAATTTTGAACGGCTGCTCGGTGAAATAATGAGCCATCTAACCGATTTCCCCGCTCATTTGGATTTACATGAACAGGGTCGCTTTGCGATTGGTTATTATCATCAAAGGCAAGCATTTTTTACATCTAACAAGGCTAAGACCGAAGAAAATAATTAAAGATAGAGAGGAAGAGTGAGAGAATGAGTAATGGAAATGATATTCAAAACCGTTATGACTTTATATTATATTTTGATATTAAGGATGGGAATCCCAACGGGGATCCAGATGCCGGCAATCTGCCACGAGTAGATGCGGAATCAGGTCATGGATTAGTTACGGACGTATGTTTGAAAAGAAAGGCAAGAAATTACGTTGCTTTAAAAAATGAGGAAAAACCTCCTTATGCCATTTTCATTAAGGAAAAAGCAATTTTAAATAACAAGATTGAAGAGGCATATATCAGCTTAGGCATTGATTTGACAGCCGCGTCAGCTGATGGCAAAAAACGCAATAAAGCCGGTCAAGGCCAGGGTAAAGAAATCGATCAGGCTAGAATGTTTATGTGTAAAAATTTTTATGATATAAGAGCTTTTGGTGCTGTGTTATCAACCGGAGCCAATGCCGGACAGGTTCGCGGTCCTGTACAATTTACCTTTGGACGTTCTGTAGATCCTATTATTGCCTTGGAACATAGTATCACTCGAATGGCGGTTGCCACTGAAGCAGAAGCCGAGAAACAGGGCGGCGACAATCGTACCATGGGCCGGAAATTTACCGTTCCATATGGGCTTAATCGTACACATGGTTTTGTCTCAGCACCGCTTGCCAATCAGACCGGTTTTTCGACCGATGATCTGGAGCTTCTTTGGGAAACTCTTCAGAATATGTCTGAACATGACCGCTCAGCCGCAAGAGGATTGATGGGAACAAGAAAACTTATCATATTTGAGCATGAATCCAAGATGGGCAATGCTCCTGTTCAGAAATTGTTTGATGCTGTTACTGCAAATAAAATAGATGAAAATAAACCTGCGAGGGATTTCAGCGATTATAACATATCAATTAATAAAGATGCGATTCCGCAGGGTGTGAAAATCGTTGAACTATTGTAGAAAATATCAGGAAGACCAGCTCCTACCCCTATCAGGTCTCCAGCACATTGCCTTTTGTGAACGGCAGTGGGCACTGATCCATATTGAACAGCAATGGAACGAGAACCAACGGACAGCGGAAGGGCGGGTCATGCATGACAAAGCTCATGATCCGAGCTACAAATCCTATAAGCCGGGGGTAGTTGTGGTACGTGGGATGCGGTTACACTCCTTGACATTAGGGATCTTCGGTGAAGCCGATGTAGTTGAGTTTGTCCGGACGGAAGACGGCAGCGGCATTAGCCTTCCTGGTAAAAATGGACTATTTGTACCCAGACCCGTTGAATACAAGCGCGGCAAGACAAAAAAAGGAGATTATGACCGCATACAGCTTTGTGCCCAGGCGATTTGTCTGGAAGAAATGTTGCAATGCCACATCAAAGAAGCAGACTTATATTATGGTGAAACCCGACGCCGGGAAACGGTAGCACTTGATCAACGATTACGGGACGAAGTCAAGCGACTATCCGAATATATGCACCGTTTGCATCATGAAGGGTTGACACCGAAGCCGGATATAAAATTGAGTGTATGTAAGAAATGTTCTATGTTTGATATTTGCATTCCGAATATAAGAAAGAAAACGAGTGTAAAAAGTTATTGGGAGCATTTGCTGGGAGAATTGGCACCAAATGAAAATGGGGTGATCGATTGAGGCGGCTGCTAAACACATTATATGTAACTACACCAGATTCATACTTGGCCAAAGATGGCGAAAACATTCTGATCCGCCTCGAGGATGAAATCCTTTTTCGTGTTCCGTCGCATAACATTGAAGCCATCGTTTACTTTGGTTATCCCGGAGCAAGTCCTGCGGTTCTGGGACTATGTGCTGAAAAAGGTATAACTGTTAGCTTCTTTACTCCCGCTGGGAAGTTTTTAGCTCGGGTAGAGGGACCGCAAAGCGGAAATGTATTACTGAGAAGGCGTCAATACAGAATGGCAGATGAAGAGAATAAGAGACCCCTATTAGCTAAGTATTTTATAACGGCAAAAATATTGAACTGCAGAGCTGTTCTGCAAAGAGGAAGACGTGATCATCCGGAAAGAGTGGGTAATAATATAGAACGAAACATTGCTATACTTGGAAACTCAGCGAGAAATATATTTGAAAGCAAAAACCTGGATGATATTCGGGGAATCGAAGGAGAAGCTGCGCTGCGATATTTCTCGGAATTCGATCATCTTATTCTTGAGCAAAAGCAGGAATTTTTTATGACATCCCGCAGTAGACGGCCTCCTTTGGATAAAGTAAATGCATTGCTTTCATTTTTCTACACATTATTAGTGCATGAATGCAGAGCAGCATCAGAAAGTGTTGGCCTAGATCCGGCTGTCGGTTTCTTGCACAGGGACAGGCCAGGCCGTCCAAGTCTTGCATTAGATTTAATGGAAGAAATGCGTCCGTATCTGGCGGACCGGATGGTTCTTTCCCTGATTAATAGAAAACAAATCAGCTCTGATGATTTTGTTTGCATGGAAAACGGGGCTGTATATGTAACTCCAGAGACGAGAAAAATGCTCCTTACTGCTTGGCAAAAACGTAAACAGGAAGAAATTATGCACCCATATCTGGAGGAAAAAATATCAATAGGATTGTTGCCCTATACACAGGCACTGCTTTTAGCCAGATATTTACGTGGTGATCTGGATGCCTATCCTGCTTTTGTTATGAAATAGGGGGAAGAAAAAGATGATGGTTTTAATAACCTATGACGTCAATACTACTGATAAGCTTGGGCAGAAAAGACTCAGGCAAGTGGCCAAAAAATGTGTTAACTATGGACAAAGAGTTCAGAACTCAGTTTTTGAGTGTCTGTTGGAGCCAGCACAATTCGTTAAATTAAGAAGTGAATTGGAAGCGATAATAGATTTCGAAAAAGATAGTCTGCGTTATTATATGTTAGGTGTAAATTGGAAACGGCGGGTTGACCATGTTGGCGCAAAAGCAAGCTATGATCCGGAAGGAATAATGGTATTTTAGCGCGAACCCCGAGTGGTAAGTAAACTTCAGTGACATTCGCGATGTAGTTACAGTGTCATTATTAATTAAAATAATAGTTAAAAAACAATATTGAGAGTTAATTTTTAAGGCATTCGCGGTAATAATCAAAATAGATGCCGATATACCTGATTTATAAGAAAAGCAGTCGCACCCCGTGCGGGTGCGTGGATTGAAACTGGTGCTTGCCAACTCTTTACTTCCTTATATATATCGTCGCACCCCGTGCGGGTGCGTGGATTGAAACCGGAGTCGCGAGTGTAGTCCAAAAAGATCCCACCGTCGCACCCCGTGCGGGTGCGTGGATTGAAACCGGCTGCTATATCGTTTATATTTACGGATCCTATCGTCGCACCCCGTGCGGGTGCGTGGATTGAAACATGCGGTATGGAATAAGGACGGTCAGCCGTATTCAGTCGCACCCCGTGCGGGTGCGTGGATTGAAACCCGCGTATATACTCATTATTTTTCACCTACTTTTGTCGCACCCCGTGCGGGTGCGTGGATTGAAACATGGGTATGCCGATGGTAATTTGAGGACTAGATTGTCGCACCCCGTGCGGGTGCGTGGATTGAAACTACTTGGGCAGATAGATTACCAAACGCAAAAGGATGTCGCACCCCGTGCGGGTGCGTGGATTGAAACTAAGGTATCGTTGTAGGCGGCCTCCAGTTTTTCAAGTCGCACCCCGTGCGGGTGCGTGGATTGAAACATATAGCTGTTCCTCTGAATAAACTTCGCATTTTGTCGCACCCCGTGCGGGTGCGTGGATTGAAACTGGCTTCTGCCTTAAGCGCCGCCCTGTTTCCAGGGTCGCACCCCGTGCGGGTGCGTGGATTGAAACTATTTATTGCCTTCTGATCTTTGCTGCCCGTGTCCACGTCGCACCCCGTGCGGGTGCGTGGATTGAAACGTGTAACAGGGGGTTATAATTATGGCATTACCGCGCGTCGCACCCCGTGCGGGTGCGTGGATTGAAACCTTATTTTATGGTTTGCAATATTACCATTAGCAAGTCGCACCCCGTGCGGGTGCGTGGATTGAAACTTCTATATAATTTAATATTCCCTTAGCAATGTAATGTCGCACCCCGTGCGGGTGCGTGGATTGAAACCTGTCTAACTTGAGAAATAGGTTTTTTATTTGATGTCGCACCCCGTGCGGGTGCGTGGATTGAAACATAATAAGCGGGTCGCCTTGCTGGATAATCAAATTGTCGCACCCCGTGCGGGTGCGTGGATTGAAACTAGTTTGTCTATATCCTTCGGAAGTGGATATCAGGT
>JAAZFJ010000037.1 GCA_012511795.1 Syntrophomonadaceae bacterium | reverse complement strand
GACCATAATAGGCAGAGATAATTCCTTAAGTTTGGCATAATTAATTTTCATAACCACGATCATAGTAAATATGCCGACTATAGCCCAAAGCAACTGACGCTTGAAATAGTAGTAGGCATCATCATAATTTACACTTGAGGTCACTGCACTGGAACTAAAAACCATGACCAGTCCAATTCCAATCAGGGCAAGAGTCGTGATAAACAGGATAAAGTCCGGAGGTCCCTTTTTAAGCCTCACTTCCTAAACCCCCTTTTATTATATTGATTCTTATTATTGATTTAGTAAGTTTTGCTTTCATGACGCCAATATACCTTCTCCTAAGGCATCTTATAATCAGGATCTTTTATCCCTATCAGTAAACTATTTTTCAATATCAATTAAAGTGTGTACGATATCACAAAACATATCGCCCCGCTGTTCGTAATTGTCAAACATATCCCAACTGGCACATGCAGGAGAAAGTAAGACAACATCTCCTTTTTCCGCCAGTTTACTGGCTTTCACTACGGCTTCCGGCAAGTCTTCTACCTCATGTATATTCTTAAAACCAGCGGTCATGACTGAAGTCTTTATCTCATCCTTCGCTTCCCCTAACAAGATCAAATCTTTCACCCTGCTTTTGACAGACTTGGCCAAGAAATCGAATTTCGATCCTTTATTTCTGCCTCCTGCAATAAGCACAATAGGGTTGTCAAAACATTCAATGGCTTTAATAGATGATTCCGGATTGGTTCCTTTTGAATCATTTATGTATAATACACCACCCACCGTCATGACTTCTTCCATGCGATGGCGTACCCCGGCAAAAGCTTTCAGGGTGGCGGCAATATACTCCGGTTCGATTTTCGCTGCTGATGCCATAGCTACAGCACATAGAATATTTTCCTGGTTATGTTTGCCACGTAGCAATGTTTCATCTAAGCGGCAAATAGATTGTTCCTGATTATCTAGTCTGATCTTAATAGTCTGATCTTTTATAAAAGCTCCTGATTCTAATTCTCTTTCAGTAGAGAAAAAGATTACCTGCCCCGGGCATTGGCTGCTTAATTCTCTGACCGTCAGGTCTTCGTAATTAAAAACAGCAAAGTCTTCGGCCTTTTGATTGCTGAAAATCTTTGCTTTGGTCTCAATATAGTTTTCCATTGTCTTATGGCGGTCCATATGATCCGGAGTAATATTTAGCAGACCGCAAATATGGGGTCTGAAAGTATTGATCGTTTCCAACTGAAAACTGGAAATTTCCGCCGATATTATCCCAGTGGGCTTTTTTCCCACCAGGGAGGTAAGTGCTACCCCAATATTTCCTCCGGCTATTGATGGCTTCCCTGCAGCAGTTAAAATTTCATGTAAAAGTGTTGTGGTAGTAGTTTTGCCATTGGTACCGGTTATTGCATAAATTTCAGTTTGTGGTGATTTAATAAGATATGCCAGTTCTACTTCCCCGATTACCGGTATCTTAAGGTTTATTGCCTGTATAACAGGAGGTATATCAAGTTTTACCCCCGGACTTAATACTAATAGGTCAAAATCACCTTTTCTCACTTCAGGGTAAAAATCAAATATTTTTATTCTGCTGGCCAGATTCTCTGGTATACAGTGCAATAATTCCTCCCGGTCTTTTTTATCACAAACTGATACTTCAGCTCCTCTTGGCAGCAGTACTTCAATCGCAGATCTCCCGCTTATCCCTGCACCGATCACCAGTACTTTTTTATTTTTAAAATCCAACTAACCCACTTCCATTCTCGTAATTAAAAATGCAATGATTCCTAACAGCATAAAAATAAAAGCCATGAACCAGAACCATTTTACTACTTTGGTTTCTGACCAGCCTTTCAATTCAAAATGATGGTGCAAAGGACTCATTAAAAAAATTCTTCTTCGTGTGGCCTGGTAAGATATAACCTGCAAAATAACACTTAAGGCTTCAATCACAAATATTCCGCCTATTATTATCAAAATCAATTCCGTTTTTGTCAGTGCAGCAACTGCAGCAATTGCTCCGCCCAGAGCCATTGATCCGGTATCACCCATAAAAACCCGGGCCGGATACCGATTAAAAAATAAAAAGCCAATACATGCCCCGCACAATGCAGCGCAAAAAATCGCCAGAGAATACTGTTTAAGCAAAAGCGAAATAACTCCCAGTGCGATCGCAGTAAACACTGTCACGCCAGCAGCTAAACCATCCAATCCATCTGTCAGGTTTACACTATTGGCAGTAGCGATTAGAACAATGATCAGAAATGGAATATACCATTTTCCCAAATCCAATTCCATCCCGCTGAATGGGATAAGAATCCCGGTGCCCCGATGAAAATAATAAATCAAGAGCAAGCCGAATAAAAGTCCGGCTAACAGTTGTAACCCTATTTTTTCACGAGCCCTTAAACCCAAGGACCGTTTTAAGACAACTTTTATGTAGTCATCCCAAAATCCGATCCCCCCAAAAGCTAACATGACCAGAACAGCTGCAAGTGCTTTCTCACTGCTGCCGGCCATAATAAAAACCGTCACCATCACCGCTGTAATGATCAAAATTCCACCCATGGTCGGTGTACCAGCTTTGGCAAGATGCCTTTGCGGCCCGTCTTCCCGAATATTTTGTCCTATTTTCAGCCTGGTCAGATAAGGGATCATGAAAGGCCCTAGGACGATACATATTATTGCAGCAATTACTACTGAAATGATCACAGCATTAAAATATTCCTGCATTCTAAGATGCCTCCTGAAATAGTCAGTTATAAATCAACTCCACGGATAATCTCCTCCAGTTCCATCCCCCGTGAAGCCTTTACAAGGATCGTATCCTCTCTGGTCAGTACCTGCCTGATTAAGCCAATGGCAGTTTTTTTATCAGCAAAAGAATAAATCCTATCACGCGGCATACCTGCTGATTCTGCACCTTCAGCAATAATAAAGGCACTTTTTCCGATGGTAATGAGTACATCCACCCCGGTCTCTGCCGCTTTGTTTCCCACTTTTAAATGGCCTTCCCTTTCATAATCACCCAGTTCAAACATATCCCCCAGGATCGCAATGAATTTACCTTTCTGATGCAGCTGCCTGCTTGTTTCCAGGGCTGCACACATGGATGCGGGATTGGCATTATAAGTATCATTTATCAGGACCCCGCCTGCTTTTAGTTTGACTATATTTAAACGGTTTCCGCTTGGTTGGTAATTTTTTAGGCTCTTTGTGACGATTTTCATATCCAATCCTGATAGATAACAAACCGCAGCGGCGGCAACCACATTGCCTGCAATTTTAGCAGCCGGCAGGGGGAAAACAATATTTATGTCCTGCCCGCAGAAATCCGCCTTAATATTCATATCTTCATGACTAACATCAACCTCCATGATTCTGAAGTCACATGTTACATCATAGCCAAAGGTATATTTTATACAATCATACTCCTGTGCTGCTTTGATTAAAACCTCATTATCTCCATTTATTACTGCAAAATCTTTGCTAGATAAAACTGATAATACTTCACATTTTGCCTGAGCAATATTCTCCAGGGTATGCATTGTTTCTAAATGGACTGGTTCAACATTGGTTATGATCGCTGCAGTAGGCCGTGCTAATTCCGCCAGCCGTTTAATTTCGCCAGGGGCTCTCATTGCTAATTCTACAACTGCTATTTGATGATTTGCTTCAATATTCAATAAAGTCAAAGGAAGTCCGATATCATTATTGAAATTGCCTTTGGTTTTTAAAGTAATGAAAGAACTTTCAAGACATTGTGCTAAAATCTCTTTGGTAGTAGTCTTGCCTACACTGCCGGTCACAGCAATAAGTGGCATTTTGAAACCTAAGCGATATTCTTTGGCCAACATCTGTAAAGCTCTGATTGTATCATCAACCAGTATCAACGGCTTCTTAAAATCATGATTTACTTCTCTTTTTACGACTGCAGCCACGGCACCATTTTGAAAAGCGTGACCTACAAACTGGTGACCGTCGTGTTTTTCACCTTGTATGGCAAAATAAACCTGGCCTGGTTTTACTGAGCGTGAATCAGTAGTTATGCCGCAGAATCCGCCATCTTCCTGACCATTAATCAATTGTCCATTTACTGCCTTACATAAATAATCTATGTTAAGATTTATCAATTGCTATTTTCTCCTTTATAACCTCTGCTGCAACTTTTCGATCATCGAAATCCAGCACCTGTCCTTTTACCAACTGATAAGTTTCATGTCCTTTCCCGGCAATGATAACCAAATCGCCCTTTCTGGCCAAAAAGATGGCATGTTTTATGGCTTCCCGGCGGTCAGCTATAATTGCGTAACGACTTTTCTCAACTTTATCAAGTCCAGGGACAATATCATTAATGATCGCCTCCGGTTCTTCACTGCGGGGATTATCAGATGTAACTACACAAAAATCACTGTAACGGCCGGCGATTTCCCCCATTAAAGGCCTTTTGGTCCGGTCACGGTCCCCGCCGCATCCAAATACAGTGATCAAACGATTTTCCACGACTTCCCTTCCGGTTTTAAGGATATTCTCCAAACCATCCGGTGTGTGGGCATAATCCACCACCACTGAAAAATCCTGCCCACAATTGAGTGTTTCAAATCTGCCTGGTACTCCGGCTACTTTTTCCAGAGCTGATTTAATAACTTCAGGCTTGATCTTTTCACCAAGAGCAAAACTAATGGCAGCTAAAGCATTGTAAATACTAAACATGCCGATCAGATTAATTTTAAAATCCCATGAATTCCCCTGATATTTTACCGTAAAACTACTGCCCTTTAAACCGGTTTTTATATTACAAGCCGTAACATCAGCCTGATTGATGACCCCATAAGTCAGACAGTTATTTCCAGTTCCTTTAACAAAAAATGATGACCATTTATCATCAATATTAATAACACCAAACCCATTTTCTTTTTTTCTGATCATACCAAACAATTTAAGTTTGGCATTTTTATAACGGTCCATATCAGTATGGTAATCCAGATGATCCTGGGTCAGGTTGGTAAATATAGCGATATCGAAATCGATTTGGTCTACCCTGTGCAGATCCAACGCATGTGATGATACCTCCATAACCAGATGACTGCTTCCCTGTTCAAGACCCAGGCTGATAAATTCCTCCAGTTCCAGGGACTCAGGCGTAGTATGACCAAATTCTTTTTTAGTTTCTCCCACTTTGGCATATAATGTTCCTATTATTGAAGTTTTGCGGCAGTTTTCTTCAAGAATGGCTTTTATCAGATGTGTCACAGTCGTCTTGCCATTGGTGCCTGTTACCCCTATAACCCTTAATTTCCGGGAAGGATGACCATAAAAATTGGCTGCCAAACAGGGCATGACCTGACGGCTGTTATTGACCTTGATATAAGTGATCCCTTCTGAAAAATAACTCTCTTTTTCGACGACTATGGCAATAGCACCATTTTTTACAGCATCGCTGATATATTTATGGCCATCGGTATTAAGCCCGCTTACGCAGATAAATAAGTCTCCAGGTTTGATCTTCCTTGAATCATAGTGAATACCTGTAATATTAAGGCTGGTATCACCTGCCACTTCTATTCCATCAATTCCTTGCAGCAACTCGCTTAGGATCACAGTTACTCCTCCTTTTACCCTGCAGTAGGTCAGCTTATTATTAAAATATATTTTATTCTTCAACCGGTTGGAACTTTACCTTAATACTGGACCCGCTGGTGATCACCTTGCCAGCTTCAGGGATCTGTTCATATGCTAAACCATAACCTTCAGGGAGTAAATGGAGTCCCAATTCCGATAGAATCTTGGCTACTTCTTTCATTGATTTGCCCTGTAAATCCGGAACTGTTACTTCACTGTTTACCTCCCCACCGGTAAAAGGAGATAATGATATGATAACCTGGGCTCCACGGTTAATTTTACTCTGGGGTTTGGGGTTTTGCTGCCAAACTATATTACCAGTGCCGCTTACTTTAACTTGCAGTCCCCGATTGTTAATGGTGGAGATTGCTTCAGCCAGAGGAAGATTAACTACATCAGGCACCACAACTTGCTCATTTATTGTTTTCTCCTCTTCCGGCAGATCCTGAACCGGTACTTCCAGATACCTCAAGGAGTCTCTTAATATTTCTCTGAATGGAGGTGCTGCTACCCAACCGCCATAATATGGATAGCCCTGAGGGGCGTCAACAACAACGATGCAGGCTAGTCTTGGGTTATCGGCAGGGGCAAAACCTAAAAAAGAAGCTACATATTCATTGTCCATATATCTGCCGGTTGGTCCTACCTTTTGTGCAGTTCCTGTTTTACCTGCAACTTTGTAACCCTCTATATAGGCATTTTTCCCTGTGCCGTTTGAAACTACTCCTTCAAGTATTCCTGCTAATTCATTTGCCACTTCAGTAGATATAATCCTTCGTACGATTTTTGTCTCTTGCTGTTTTAAAATATTCCCTTCATTATCAATTATTTGTTTTGCCAGATGAGGTTTTACCAAATTACCTCCATTGGCAATAACTGATACAGCCGTAACCAGTTGAATTGGTGTTACTGCATTAGCCTGCCCCATAGACATTGTAGCTAAATCAATCTGCATTGCTTTTTCTTTATTTACCAATATTCCTCTTGCTTCGCCAGGCAGATCAATACCTGTCAATTGTCCAAAACCAAAATCATTGATATATTTGTAATAGGTATCCAAACCTACTTCAAGACCGATTTTTACAAAACCAACATTACATGAATTTTCTACGACTTCCACAAAAGTCTGGTCACCATGAGCTTTATCACCGGAACATCCGATGCTTTCTTTACCCACTTTTACACGACCCGGACAAAACAAATGTGAATCCCTATTGATTATATTTTCCTGTAAAGCCATAGAGGCAGTGGTGATTTTCATTGTGGAACCTGGTTCATAGACATCGTTTATGGCAAAATTTCGCCGGTTGCCCGCCGGATAATCGTTATAATTATTGGGGTCAAAGGTCGGACGTGAAGCCATTCCCAGAATTTCTCCCGTATTGGGGTCCATAACGATGGCAGCCGCTGATTTGGCATTGCGTTCTTTAAATACCTTATCCAATTCGCGTTCAGTGATGTATTGAATCGTTTCATCAATGGTTAAAATCAGGTTCGCGCCGTCCACGGGAGCGATATATTTATGAGTAGCTTCGGGAATAGGCCTGTTGGCAGCATCATGTTCAATAATGATTCTTCCTTTCGTCCCACCAACAAGCTCATTATAATACTGGTCGATCCCTTCCAGTCCGGTATTGTCAATCCCCGAAATGCCAAGAATATGACTGGCTAGTTTGCCCTTGGGGTAATAGCGCCTGCTCTCTTCAGTAAGACCGATTCCCGGCAGGTCCTTCTCTCTTATCTCCTGGGATTTATCAGGATCGATCTGTCTTTTTATCCAGACGAAAGAACTGTTTTTCGTGATTTTTTCGTATAATTCCTTTTCATCCATATCCAGTATTCCGGCCAGTTGCGCAGCTACTTCTTTTTCCTTGCCGGACCTTTTCAGTTCAGCAGGTATCACATAGACAGAATCAGCACTTACTGATATAGCTAATTCATTGCCATTTCTGTCATAAATAATGCCGCGCTTGGATTCCACCGGAATATCTCTCATTCTGTTCTGAATTGCTTTTTCAGTTAATTCGGCGCCTTTTACGAATTGTACCCAGACTAGCCTGCCGCTTAAAATAAAAAATCCTATAGTAAATAAGAAAAAAAGCGTTGCTATACGCTTTCTTATCAGCAAACTGGTGGTCTGCATCATTCCCACCTCTTTATAAATTGTTTTTTTCGGTAAGAAGTATTAAACTAGCGTACAATTTTTCCAAAGGTTTTTCATCATTAATATTATTGTTGGCCGCCGCCTTAGGAAGCGTTGTATCTGCTATATCTTCCTTCTCCATTAGGATGGTTGCTGCCACAGCATAGCTCATTTCGCTGCCAGGTGAAAGCATGCCTAATTCTTCAGTGGCTCTCTTTTCAATTACGTCCAGGGAGGTTTTTTGTGCGATAGCATATTCCATGCGTTTATTAGACGTCTCCATTCTTTGGATTTCATTTTCCAGGCTGACAATCTCATACCCAAGTGTCGCACTTTTGATACATAGATATACTAACAGTAAGGCATAGGCAAAAGCAATGATACTCATTTTGAATATGACATTTTTCCTGGTATTTTTATTAGCATTATGTTTTTTTTGTACTCTTTTTTCTTTACGTGTAGGTTCTGGTATATACTGATACTCCCAGTTTGAATAATCATATCCCGCCTGTACCATACTATTCTGCCTCCCTTTTAAATAGAACTATATTCTCTCCGCCACTCTGAGTTTTGCGCTTCTGGCTCTGGTATTTTCACTTAATTCATCATCATCTGGTAGGATTGGTTTACGTGTAATGATCCTCAAGTCAGCTTTATGATTACAGGTGCATACCGGGAAACTAGCCGGGCAAATACAATTCCTTGATTTTTCCAATATAAACTGTTTTACAATTCGATCTTCCAGGGAATGAAAGGTTATGATACATAGTCTTCCTCCAGTTTTCAGGCTGTCTACTGCCTGGGGCAGGACCTCAGTCAGGGAATCCAGTTCACCATTTACAGCAATTCTTAAAGCCTGAAAAGTTTTACGGGCCGGGTGTTTTTCTTTCTTGAACCTGGCGGGAATAGCAGTTTTAATAATTTCCACTAATTCGAGGGTAGTTTCGATCTCCCTCTTGGTTCTGTACTCCACTATTTTTTTGGCAATAGAACGGGCGAACCTTTCTTCCCCATAGGTAAAAATAATCTTGCTTAACTCTTCTTCCGAATATTGATTAACCATATCTTTGGCGGTAATTTCCTGTCCTCTGTCCATCCTCATATCCAGTACAGCCTGGTTATGAAAACTAAAGCCTCTTTCTTTATCATCCAACTGAAAAGAAGATACACCCAGGTCAATCATTATTCCATCGACCATCGGCGTACTTAGTTTGTCTAAAATCTGCTGCAAGTTTTTAAAATCATCATAAACAAAAGAGATATTTTTAAATTGAGCAAACTTTTGGCGCGTCTCCTTCATTATCGTTTCATCTTTATCAATGGCTATGATTTTGGCGTCTTTGTCTAACTGCTCCAGTAAACGTGATAAGTGGCCTCCTCCGCCCAGTGTACAATCAACATAAACTCCATCAGGTTTGGTTACTAAAGATGAAATGGTTTCTTCCAGCAAAACGGGATTATGCATTAATTCACTCCTAAATTCCTAAATCTACCAGGCTTGCTGCAATATCTTCGTAAGATGCTTCAGCACTTTCAATATATTTTTCCCATTTTTCCACTGCCCAAATCTCTGCTCGGGTACCAACACCAATTATTATGATATCTTTATCAATTGAGGCATATTCTCTAAGGCTGCCTGGAAGTACAGCTCTTCCCTGTTTATCTATTTCCATTTCTGAAGCTCCTGAGAAAAAAAAGCGGGCAAAGGAACGAACATCCGCACGTGTAAATGGCAGCGTCTTTAGTTTTTCCTCGATCACTTGCCATTCCTGTAAGGGATAAAGAAAAATGCAGTTTTCCAATCCTTTGGTAACCACAAATCTATCCCCCAGCTGTTCGCGAAACTTTGCCGGCACAGTTATTCTGCCTTTATTATCAAGAGAATGCTGATATTCACCCAGGAACATTTATCATACCTCTTTTTATCTTTTCGTGGGAAACCACACCACTTTACACCACTTTACACCACTTTATTCTACTTAGCAAAGTTTTTTCCTTCTTTGTGAATAAAATTCCTTTCTATGGGTTTCGATAAAATTTTTAGTAATATTCAGACAATCAATGAACAACGGCCTTTTTGCAGAATTTGAAAGAAAGTTGTTGTGTGAAAATGAGAAAATGGTCCTATTTATAAATAGGACCATTTTTAAAAGAATTTATTTATTGAAAGCAGAATTTATATGACCCATATAGGATTGGAAAAAATCCAGAGACGATAACCGAAAAAACGTTTATGGTAAGCTTCGATCCTGTATACTCCTTTTTTATGAATCGTGAACTGATGTATTGTGCCTTTGCTTTCTTTATAAATCTCTCCGTCCCTGATCAATCTCACTAAAGCTTTATAAGGAGTTCTCACTTCTGCAAAAAGATTCTGCTGCAAGGGTAAATCTTCACCCATCAGCCATCTTTTCCCAGGGCTCTTAATATAAAACTGAAATCCTTTGCTATTCTTAAAATAATCATAACCTATCCAGAATCTTCCTGCTCTAAGCGCTTGATAAATTACGTCCTTATCAGTATCAACCTTACCGGATAATTCTTTTTCGCAAATCACATGGGTATTAATACATCTAAAACATAAGTCATAGGGGGAAATAGTAAACAGCAGCAGGGGTCCTAATTTCACTTTAATTCCATGGGCATCTGAACCGCCAAAAGCAAATACCTTTATACCTTGCTTCTGATAACTGTCCAATTTGTCCAAAGTTTCCTGGTAAGGGCCTTTTAAGGCACTATGGGGGAAAAAAAGCAGGTAAATGCCCTTTAATATGCCAGTTATTTCATCTTTATACTGGGATAAGAAATTCCACACTTCGATACCCTGAAAGTCTTTTACTGTCCATTCATTCCATTCATAAGTCTTATAGTTTTCATATAAAGGTGAGCCTTTTTCAAAAGGATGAGCGATGATTCCGATCCCCTTCTGCATATTGACCTTGTCGATTACCGTTTGGGCTTCATCATTTGCCACAACTTCTGAGATATCCAGAGCCAGATAATGATTCTTCTCATCATTCACTTCCATCCCTACCAGGAGCAGCATTTTGCCATAATAGCCCTGTTCCGGAAGACCGGCCAAATTAAAATGATCAGTTACTATAATAAAATCAAGATTCTCTTTTCGGGCTGTTCGGGCAATTTCCTTAAGGGTTGCGAAACCATCAGAATAAGTTGAATGAAGGTGTATATTGCCAACATAATTAAACATAATTACTCCCTAAATAATTTTTCTTTATTATATTCTTATTTTTACATCTCTAGTAAAAAAAGATGACCGGGGAAGCTTACCACCCCGGTCATCTATAAATCTTAATACTAGCTCACTACTTTATAAGAGTAATTAAGTTCTTTGCCATTATCGAATTTGACTGTTAATACCAGTTCTGCACCATCAGGTACTACTGCAATAGGTACAGGCAGCAAACCGGCAAATTCTTTTTTAATAACGAAAGTAGCAGTTCCATCACCATTATCAGTAATTGTGTAGTGTTCTCCTTCTTTGGGATCAAAGTTCAGACCAAAAGCAGGCGCTGCAGCAGCTACACCAGTAACCTTGGTGGCATCGCCCCAAGTAACCACAAAAGATCCGTCAGCAGGAGCATTTTTGTTGATTTCACCTGCAGCAGGAGCAATGGCTGTTTCAGCTGCTGGTTCTTCAACAGGTTCTTCAACAGGTTCTTCAACAGGTTCTTCTACAGGTTCTTCTACGGGTTCTTCTACCGGGGCAGGAGCATCACCTAAAATAACGGTTCTGGTGGCATCTTCCCAATCAACTTTGACATCCAGTGCTTCACCTATAGCTCTTACAGGCAGATAAGTACGGCCATTATAAACGATCGGCACCAGGTTGCTGCCGTCAGCATCTTTAGGCTGCCAGCTTTCACCGTTAACAACAAATTTGAAATCAGCAGCCAGATTGGCAGTAATCGTCTGAACTGCCGGATTTGCTACTACCCCTGCAGTAAAAGCAAATACCATTAATAACGACATAACAACGATCATTCTTTTTTTCATTCGAAAAAGTTCCTCCTTTTAAGATATTTTTTTATTTATGCATCAACCGGTGTTGAAACATCTAGTTTAGGCGGTCTTCCTGCTGCGATAAGTGCAATCAAAGAAATTCCAATAGCTCCCAAGCCATATTTCATAGCTTTTCCATCCTGGGTTACTGGCTGTGTTTGGAATACATAAGTCAATGTAGTTTCAGCACCCTCGATTTTACCCAGGAAATTACTGGCCTGGCTGGCATTGTCTTTTAATGTTGAAGTCAGTACAGGAATTGATTGGAAGGTCTGCAAACCTTCTGCTATCCCTTCTTTAGCAGTACCGGCACCTGTGCCGATCTTACCGGCTCCGTCAGACAACTGCACCACTCCGGGCTTTAATTGTCCATTAATAGCATTTTGCAGATAAATAAGGGCATATAAAACGCTCCCAGGTTTTCCGTTCAGCATAATGGGCATGGGTTTTCCATCAGCTTCTAATGTACCTAAACCAAATACCATCATGGCTAAACCCTGATCAGCTTTACCAAGAGCTTCTGAAAGCTGCTTGCTTCCCGCTTCTACTTTGGCAACACTGGCAGGATAATTACTGCCTTCACGGAAATCAGCAATACTATTGCCCAGCGTTTTAAGCTTAGGTTCGATGGAATCAGTAATGATCTTTTGGGCAGGAGTACCTGCGGTAGCTGCCTTAAGCTGGTTGATGTCATTATAAATACTGGTTGAACTTGAAGGCTCTTGTCCGCTGTCAGCAGGTTTGCCCACGGAGTTTTCCATGGAAGTCAAAGTAGCTTTTTGGATCATAAGCCCTGGTATCAGTTGTGAGTCGATGGTTTTTTTCATGATTTTTATCGCATCCTGAACACCCGGGGTTTTGCCGGCAGCATCAGCACCTCTGGCAGATTCATAAGAAGCAGCATCAAATCCTGGCGTACTCATTCCTACTCTGATTTTCATAAGATTTTCATACAGTGAGCCTAAACCTCCGCTGATCTGTCCAAGTCCGCCATTTACAGCATTCAGTCCATAAAGCAGGGTCGCATCTTGGTTTGGCGCTCCCACTCCCCCCTGGATCTGATCAAAGCCGCCATATAACTGTTCTAAACTGTTTTGCACTGTACCAAGATTGTCGATGGCTGATTGTACAGGTACAACTGACATAACGGCAATATTGAATGACGGCAGTTCAATATCCACAGCATCAGCTTCGAAAGTAGCATACTGTTTAGCTGGATATGAGGGAGGAATCAGGGGAACCGTCCAACTGACTGTTGTGACACCCTGTATATTAGCAATCGTTCCTTCAGGAGATTCTTCCGCCACCCCTGGGGCAGAAATATTGGCAAATTTATCATTATTGAATGCCCAGTCTTTTAAAGCAACTGCATAAGGTGTATAAACAGTGGATTCTTTACTTACTTCCTCACCATTAATATCCTTAAATTGTAGTGCAGTTGGTTTACCTGTAAGGTTTTCCATCGTTGTAACGATTTTTAAGTGTCCACTTTTTCCAGCCAGTTCAGATGGTAATACTTTTTGGTCGTCCAGATAGTATTCCAGGCTTATGCTTACTGGTAATTCCATATTTGCTACTTCATCATCAGCAATTGCAGCCAAATAATAAATATCGCCAAAAGTATTTCCGCTTTTAATATTAAAAGGTAATGTCAGGTTATTATTCTCATCAGTGGTTATTTTTTCGCTTCCATACAGGTTCCTCACTGATGCCAGTTTGAATCTGCTGCTGTCCTGTATGGAAAACTGTCCTTCTCCAAAAACTCTTACATGGTTTAATACCTGCATGCTGCTTATCTGCCCGTTGTCATCCAACTGCGCAACCACTAATTCATTATCAAATATTTTTCCCGGTGCCGGTCCCTGAGCAGTAGCAAGTGGAGCAAAGACAAGCATTAAAACCACTAATAATACCAGGTAAGATTTAACTCTACTCTTTTTCAACAATCCATTCCCCTCCCTTCATTATCTATTTACTGCCATGGCTATTTTAATAATGATCATGGAAAGTACCATTCCTACCAGCAAAGATACACAAACACCAACTGCTGCCGGTAAAGCCTGGGTAGCCAGAGAAGCTGCATCACTCATATATGTTCCATATACAGCCGCGAAGAAACCAGCCCAGCCTAAAAACATAGCATCAATACGCATGCCGGTTACCGAAAGCAACACCAGTATGAACAATGATATTCCACATACTATAGCCACATACATAACATTATCGGGAGGTAGTGGCATGGTTGCTGCCAGAGCAAGAATTCCAGCCAATCCTACTACTACCCCGATCAACATAGCAATGGCAGTTTTAAGATAATTTCCCAATGGACCTATCACTGCAAACATGGCCATGGCAACCGCTGCAATGTAAAATGCACTGGCTCCTATATACTCTTGAAATAAAACGAATACTGCAAAGAAGATCCCTACTAATAAACCAAGTCCTATAGCTTTTTTCATATATTCACCTCCTTTTGTTAGTCTTTCGTTCATTGCAGCAATTAGTGAAAAAAAGTGCTGAACTTATTTAAAGACAATCCCAGAATCCTGAATATATATTAAAAAGTTGATTATTGGTACTGAATATAGTATAGGATTATTAAATATATGATTGATCAACAGAAAATAATGAGTGCTGCATATAAAGATGTGAATATTGATAAGTATTTAGAGTCTGTACAATTGATTCTCATCAAGGAATTTAATTTCCTTCTTTTTAAAAGCTGCCTCTGCTTTTTCTATATCTTCTACTTTAAATATAACCAGAGCATCATTTTCAGTGGTTCCTAAAAAAGCATATAAGTATTCTATATTTAAGTTCTCGTCCGCCATGTGTTCCAATACAGATGCCAGACCTCCAGGTGAATCGGGAATCTGGACAGCAATGACCTGGGTTTCACTCACGGTAAAACCTGCTTCTTTAAGTATTTTATAGGCTTTGACAGGATCACTGACAATGATCCTAAGTATTCCAAAATCAGATGTATCAGCAATTGACAGTGCTCTGATATTGATTTGAGCATCTCCAAGCACACGGGTCACATTGGACAGACGACCAGCTTTGTTTTCCAGAAAAACTGATATTTGCTTAGCCACGAAAATGACCTCCTTATCGAGTACTTAAATTTTTCTCTTATCTATTACTCTTGTAGCTTTGCCTTCACTTCTGGCAATTGATTTAGGCTCCACCAGTCTGACCTTAACGGCAATACCCAGTGCACTTTCCAGTTCCTTTGTGATCAAGGCTCCCAGTTCCTCTAACCTTCTTACCTCGTCGCTAAATATTTCTTCTGATACTTCCACTTGAACTTCCAAGAAGTCCAGGTTCCCCTTGCGGTCAACAACCAGCAGGTAATAGGGTGAAACTCCCTTGATTCTTAATAATACACTTTCAACCATGGATGGGAATATATTGACTCCCCTGATTATAACCATATCGTCTGAACGGCCCAATACCTTCTGCATCCTCACATGGGTCCTGCCGCATTCACAAGGAACAATATCAAGAGTCGTCAGGTCACGTGTCCGATATCTTATCATCGGCAAGGCTTCTTTAGTTAATGTGGTGATCACTAGTTCTCCAGGTGTTCCATAAGGTAAAACCTCTTCTGTGATCGGATCGATTATTTCTACTAAAAAATGATCCTCAGCTATATGCAAGCCATTTTTAGCATCACATTCTATAGCTACACCAGGGCCAATTATTTCACTTAAACCATAAATATCAAAAGCTTTTATCTTCAAGGAATCCTCTATTTTGGTGCGCATATCCTCTGACCAAGGTTCAGCACCAAATATACCTGCCTTTAGTTTTAAATCAGCAGGTGTTATCCCCATTTCCTCCATCACTTCGGCCATAAACAGTGCATAGCTGGGAGTACAGGTCAAGACCGTAGTACCGAAATCCTGCATCAGCATCACCTGTCGTTTTGTATTTCCTCCTGAACTTGGTATGACTGATGCACCAAGTTTCTCTGCTCCATAATGGACACCCAAACCGCCGGTAAACAGACCATAACCATAAGCGTTCTGGATCACTGAATACCTATCAGCTCCAGCGCTGGTCAAGGCTCTTGCCATCAGCTCGGACCAGGTATCAAGATCCTTTCTGGTGTACCCCACTACGGTCGGTTTGCCAGTGGTGCCGGATGAAGAATGTATTCTTACCACTTCACTCATTGGCACAGCAAATAAGTTAAATGGATAATTGTTACGCAGATCGGATTTTATTGTAAACGGAAGCTTTCTGATATCTTCTAAACTGTTGATATCATCCGGCTTGACTCCTGCCGCATCAAATTTCTCTTTATAAGCAGGAACAAAGGCATATACTCTGTAAACCGTCTCTTTTAGCCTTCTTAATTGTAGATCTTCCAGCAGTTTACGGGATATACATTCTTTTTCCTTATCCCAATAGGTCATTAATTCTACCTCCCTCACTATTTTTCCTGCATGTATAGAAAATATTTAATAATCGTAATATTTATATTCAGGTTATTATCATTTCAATGATAAGATTGGCAAGGAGATATCCAGCGATGCCCGGCAGGAAAATTATACTTCCCAAACTACCGGGGTTTTTATCAGAAGTCTTTACCGGTGTTTCAGTTGAAAATACTACTTTCAGACCGGTTTCTATTCCGCAGCTTCGCAATTCTTTTCTTACTTTTTTAGCCACCGGACATACTGTAGTCTCTTTTATATCACCGATTTTTAACAACATAGGGTTTGTCCTGTTAGCCATACCCATTGAACTGACAATTGGTATTTCTTTTTCCAGACATGTTTTGATCAGATGAACTTTATCAGGAATCGAATCAATGGCATCAACCACATAATCAGTTTTTAGATCCAAAATTTGTTCACTGGTAAGGGGTTCGTAACTGCAGGTAAAAGCTTTAATATTTATGCCGGGATTAATGTCCAAGAGCCGCCCAGCTATCACATCGGTTTTAAATCTGTTGATCGTAGATGTGAGCGCTGGCAATTGGCGATTCATATTGCTCATTTCCACCCGGTCAGGATCTACGATAGTGATATGGTGAATACCGGATCTTGCTAGGGCTTCAACAGCATGAGAGCCGACTCCTCCCAAACCTATCACTGCAACAGAACTATTTTTTATTTTATTAACAGCTTCGGAACCAAGCAATAGTTGCAAACGTTGCAAAGGTTCTGCATCATATCCCATATAATTCCTCCCAAAAGAAAAACCCCACCGAGTCGTGAAACACCGCAGTTTTAACCTGCTCAGCAGGTGGGTGCCCTCCTGTATGATTGCGGTGTCCTTTAAATAAAAGGCATACGAGCGTACATACAGAGACCAGGCTCCCTTTGTTTTTGTGTTGGCAAAAACTTAACGGTAATACACGAACACAGCAGGGATATCAGCTGTTTTAATATTCTTATTTGTAGTTAAATATTAGCACAATATCCCCGCTGCGACAAGAAACGCCGTTTGTTATTTTTTCCCAGGTGAAGAAGTATTCCGTTTATTCCCGGATTTTCAAAGATAATTCTCTTAATTGTTTGCTGCTTACCTCAGAAGGCGCTTGAGTCATGGGACAGGACGCACTCTGGGTTTTGGGAAAAGCAATAACATCACGGATACTGCTTCTGCCTGCCATGATCATTAACAACCTGTCTATTCCGAAAGCAATGCCTCCATGGGGCGGAGTACCATATTCAAAAGCATCGAGTAAATAGCCAAATTTTTCTTTGGCTTCTTCGGGAGTCAGGGCAATGAGGGAAAAGATTTTTTCCTGTAAATGCCGTTGATGAATTCTTATACTGCCGCCGCCAATTTCCGTTCCATTAAGGATAAGATCATAGGCACGTGCCTTGACTGCAGCAGGATCAGTTTCCAGCAGTTCAATATCTGAAATCCGAGGCGCTGTAAACATATGATGCATGGCTACAAAACGTTGTTCTTCATCATCATATTCAAACAGCGGGAAATCAATTACCCAGGCAAATTTCAGCATCTGTCCGTCGATCAGATCCATTGTTCTGGCCAGTTCCAGTCTTATGGCTCCCAATACACGAGCAACCACTGCCTCCTGGTCAGCACAGAATAAAAGCAAATCCCCGTCTTCTGCCTTTAGAACATGTAAGATCGCATTCATTTGTTCCTTGCTAAAAAATTTGGCAATGGGAGAGCGCAGTTCATTTTCAGCTACAACGACCCAGGCCATGCCTTTAGCACCATTATCAACAGCCATCTTACCTAACTCATCAATTTCTCTGCGGGTAAATGAGGCGCCATTTTTTGCATTGATCGCCCTTACTACCCCGCCGGAACTGATGGCACTTGAGAATACTTTAAATTCAACGTCTTTTACCAGATCAGTTAAATCTTCAATTTCCAGGCCAAAACGTAGGTCAGGCTTGTCAGAACCATATTTTCTCATTGCTTCATCATAAGTAATACAGGGAAATTCTGGATCGATGTCACGATCCATGCCTATTTTAAAAAGATAAATCATCATCTTTTCTACCAGTTGGAAAATATCCTTCTCCTCAATAAATGACATTTCCATATCCAATTGTGTAAATTCAGGCTGACGATCGGCACGAAGATCTTCATCCCTGAAGCAGCGCGCGATCTGAAAATATTTTTCCATACCCGCTACCATCAAAATCTGTTTAAATATCTGCGGAGACTGAGGCAGCGCGTAGAATTCTCCAGGATGCACTCTGCTGGGAACCAGATAGTCTCGGGCCCCTTCCGGAGTACTTTTTGTTAACAAAGGGGTCTCTATTTCCATGAAACCGCTATCATCCAGATAATCCCTGACAGCTTTTACGATCCTGTGTCTCAGCATCATATTTTTCAGCATTTCAGGTCGCCTAAGATCGAGGTAACGGTGTTTTAAGCGAAGGTTTTCATCGACTTCAATTCCATCTTCTATATAAAAAGGCGGAGTTTTGGCAGAGCTTAATACGTCCATCTGATCAATATACACTTCAATATTGCCGGTTTCCAAATTTGGATTTACCGTAGCAGGAGTTCTGGCAGCAACCACTCCGGAAACTGTAATTACATATTCACTTCTTACTTGTTCAGCCAGATGAAATGCATTTTCATTCACTTCAGGACTGAAAACGATTTGAATAAGTCCGGCCCTATCCCTTAGATCGATAAAAATCAATCCTCCATGGTCCCTGCGTGTGTTTACCCACCCATTGAGTACCACCCTCTGACCAACATCATTACTACTTAATTCGGTCGAACTGTGCGTTCTTTTCATCAACCTATTTCCTCCTCATTTTTTAAAAGAATGGTTTGAAGTTTAGCAATGAAATCTTCCTGATCTATTTGGTATTGTTCCCGGCTCTGCATATTACGTACCAAATAAAAACCTTTTTCTGTCTCTTCTTCACCAATCATAATGACAACTTTGGCATTGGACTTATCAGCGAATTTCATCTGCGCCCGGGGGCTGCGGTGGTTATAATCCATATCAGCACTTATTCCGGATTGCCTGATCTTATTGGTTAACTGTAATGCATGACGGCTAAATTTATCATCCATGGTAATAATGAAAACATCTAAAGCAGCAGAACGTTCAATCAGTCTCCCGCTTGCTTCCATGGCCAGAAGGATCCTTTCCATTCCTAATGCAAACCCTATCCCAGGTACATCCGGACCTCCGCATTCTTTGACCAGACCGTTGTATCTTCCTCCGCCTCCTATTGCACTTTGGGCTCCCAAACCGGGAATATGAACTTCAAAAGCTGTATTGGTATAATAATCAAGCCCTCTTACCAAATTATTATCATGGATATAAGCTACACCATTCTCAGATAATGCTTCCCTAACCTGCTCATAATGCCTGGTACATGCCGGGCATAGACTGTCTGCAATCGTAGGGTGTCCTGTAATCGTTTGATGACAAGACTGGTTTTTACAATCCAATACCCGCAAAGGATTTGTCATATACCTTTGCTGGCAATCCTTACAGAGCTTATCTTTCAATGGTGTTAAATAATCAATTAACTCCTGGCGGTGCCCTGGACGGCAGGACGGACAGCCAACTGAGTTGATATGCAGTTCTGGCTCCTTGATCCCTAGACCTTTGAATATTTCCATCATTAATATGATCACTTCAGCATCTAGTAAGGAATTATCACTACCAAAAACTTCAACACCAAACTGATGAAATTGTCTGAATCTGCCGGTTTGCGGCCTGTCGTAGCGAAACATGGGGCCGCTGTAATACCATTTGACCGGCAAAAGGCCATTATATAAACCATGTTCGATAAAAGCTCTCACGCAGCTGGCGGTAGCTTCCGGCCTTAAAGTAATGCTGCGCCCGGCTTTATCCTGAAATGTGTACATTTCTTTGCTTACAATATCAGAAGTCTCTCCTACTCCTCTTTCAAACAGTTCGGTATGTTCAAAAACCGGAGTCCGAATTTCCTGATATCCAAATTGTCCGGCAGTATCTTTGATTATCTTTTCCATCCACTGCCATTTTATTGATTGTTCCGGTAAAATGTCGTATGTACCACGGGGAGCTTTAATCTGCATATAATGCCTCCGGATTTTAATTTATTCTTGGATAATTCTAATTTAGGGCACGCAGGTTGTCAACTTTGCCCTTGACAAGTCTTTCTACCGAGGTACAGTATGCCTCCGGGTTTTTAGGATTATAAATCGACTGGATCTTCCTGTCCCCGGGACAGATAATTTTGCTGCCTGCCCCGCCGCCTATTCCTATAATGGTTTGCTGCTCTTCAATCATCAGTATATTATAAATGCAAAAGCTACCCGCCAAAGAATAACCAATGTTTTCCATGTTGGATTGCATATATTTCTGCCGGTAAAGATAATAAGGCAAATAACCCCAGTTTTGCAGGCGGTCATAAATATAAGCCAAACTCTGCTCTACTTCTTCTGCCCCTGCGAAAATATTTTTATCTTTTGTATCCTGTGCCATTATAGAACCTCTCTTCAATGCCAGTGTATGAACAGTAATATTTTCCGGTTTTAACTTCAGAATCTGCTCCAAGGTATCCTTATGTTCCTTTAAGGATTCCCCCGGCAGGCCAATAATAAGGTCCATATTGATATGCCTGATGCCTTCCTTCCTGGCTGATTCCACTGCTTGGATTACCTGTTCTTTATCATGCCGGCGGCCGATCAATTTCAAGGTACTATTATTCATGGTTTGCGGATTGATGCAGATACGGCTCACTCCTGCTGATTTCATTAATTTGAGCTTATCAAGTGTAAGGGTTTCCGGCCTTCCTGCTTCAACCGTAATTTCCTCTGTCTGATGGCTGTTAAACTTTTTCTCCAGCAGATCAAAGATTTTTTTCAGGTCTTCCACAGTCAGTACAGTTGGTGTACCGCCACCCACATATATTGTCTGCACTTTTAACCCTGCTTCTTGTATATAATCTCCGATGCCATTCAGCTCCTGCAATAAAGAGTTAATAAAGGGCTTCATTTCTTTTTCATAATGACCAAGCACTGCACCGGGAAATGAACAGTAATAGCAGCGGCTGGGACAATAGGGGATCCCAATATAAATACTGACTGTTTGGGCCGCTGATTCGGGTTCAGGAATATATCTGCGGTTATTGCGGGCTACCTTGAGAAGAAGGTTTGCCTTGGCCTCATCAACTAAAAATTCTTCCCTTAAGCACTGGACTACTTGTTCACCATCCCAGGACTTATCCAGTAAGCGATGGACTATTTTTACCGGCCTTACTCCGGTTAAGATTCCATAACTGGTGATGCTGCTTTCTTTATGTTTTCTTAATAATTGCAGGCAGAATTTTTTGATCTCGATCTTCAATTCCTTATCCTGAATACCGGTGACGCTATTTATAGTATACTCCTGGACCTTTTTGCTAACTTTCCCGTCACTTTCGATTTTTCCGGAAAGCTGCCATTGTTGATTTGCTTTTTCTTCAAGGCTTAATTCTATATAAACATCGGCTTTGTTTTTCATACCATCATTAAAAGAAATCTCAGCCCGTGAGTAAGCCATTCTGATTATTTCATGTATGGTATTATAAAGCTCTGCCGGTCTAAGATTGGCAACGGTCAACACTCGATAATTCTCCTTTGCGTATATGAGCCCAGGTATTTCACCCAATTACTATAGGGCCTTAATTCATGCAGCAGCAGTTCCATATTGATGTCTTCTTCTTCTTTTTCAACTTCTATATAGAATATATAATTTCCTGGACTCTCTGCAGGAAACGATTCAATTTTTTGCAAATTTAACTTGAACCGGGTAAAAACTTCCAGCAGATTATACAAAGCCCCTACTTTATGCGGCAAAGAGAGGATCAAGCTGCTGTTATTTCCTTTAACTGCATCTGAGCTATTGGCTGCTATATGAATAAACCGGGTATAATTGATTCCATCCTGAACAGCAGCTTCTATGATTTTCAGTCCATAAAGCCTGGCCAAACGTCTACTGCCGATGGCTGCTGCTCTGCGAGTTTCCTCCCGGACCAGTTGAGCAGCTCGGGCAGTACTTTCGGTTATTTCAGTTCGAACTCCTTTAAGATTTTTATTGATATATCTGCGGCACTGTTCCAGAGCCACCTTTTGACTGATCAGCAGTTGGATTTCTTTAGGTTTATAATTGCCATTAGCCAGCAAATACTGTTTTATCGGTATTTCAATTGTTCCTTTTATTTTTAACGTACTAGCAGCCAAACATTCCATGGTGATGGAAATGATCCCCGTGGCAGAATTCTCAAGGGGAACCAGTCCATCACTGACCTGACCTTTTTCAACCAGTTCAAATAGATCCGATATGTTTTCCGTCACCCATATATGTGAGTTCGATTGGCTATAGATCCTGACTGCTTCTTCACTAAAGGTGCCTATCGGCCCCAATACGGCATAGGTCATTATCTGACCCTCCTTCCCATCACTTTGCCAATGGGTTCTATTTCTCTCATCAAAATACTGAACTGACGAGGAGTCAATGATTGTTCTCCATCTGATAAAGCCCTTTCCGGATGGGGGTGTACTTCTACAATCAATCCGTCTGCACCTGCGGCAATTGCCGCTTTAGCCATGGGTGCAACCAGGCTTCTTACTCCTGTACCATGACTTGGATCAACGATTACCGGTAGATGAGTAAGCTCTTTTGCTAAAGCTGCTGCCGACAAGTCAAGGGTATTGCGCGTCCACTTTTCAGCACTGCGTGTTCCTCTTTCACATAATACTACCTGGTTGTTACCGCCGGCTAATATATATTCGGCAGCTAACAACCATTCCTCAACAGTTGCTGCCATGCCCCTTTTCAGCAAAACTGGTTTATCGATCTGCCCCAGTTTCTTTAAAAGAGAGAAGTTATGCATATTACGGGCGCCCACCTGCAGGATATCAGAATACTCACTGACAACAGGTATGTCTTCACTATCCATTACCTCTGTAATAACCGGCATATTCATAGCTTCGCCTATTTTGGCCAGAGTTATCAAGCCTTCTTCCCCAAGTCCCTGGAAACTGTAAGGAGAAGTTCGAGGTTTGAAAGCTCCGCCTCTTAACATGGCTGCTCCTGCTCCTCTTACCTTAAAAGCTGTCTCTTTCAGCCAATCCTCACTTTCAATAGCACAAGGCCCGGCTATAACAACAATTTGCTCTCCGCCAATGACACAACCTTTAACATTTACCTGGGTTAAACTATCCTGACTGTCTTTTGCTACCAGCATTTTATTTATTTTCTCAGCCAAACTATTCATTTTTTCCTCCTCCTTCTATTTATGATGCAAAAAACAAAAACCTCCCGTCCCTTATAGGGACGAGAGGTTCAAAACATCCCGCGATACCACCCTGGTTGGCAAAAGCCCGACTCATTAAAGATACAGGAAAACTCCTCTTTAAACAAAAAACTTCTCATCCCATTGGGACGAGAAGTATATACTACCCGCGGTACCACCCATTTTGTCATAAGACCCGCTTGCTTAAAGATACAGGAAAATAATCCGATATCCCCTTCCTTTTAACGGTAGAAGCTTCCGCCTTGGCCTACTTGCATATGTTTCAGCCAGGTACTCCGAAGTGAACTTCAATTTGCTTCCTTATCTAGATGCTTACAGCCGATGACATCTATTCTCTGTATAATTCCACAAATTTACTTTACTTCTTCATCGCATTTGAATATTAATGTTTAATTATTTTATCACGAAAAAAACAGAATGCAAGCTTTTTATAAAAAAGGATTATTTGCTCTTTCAAATCCGATGGTAGTCGCCGGCCCGTGTCCTGGATAAGCAACCACATCATCTTCGTAACAAAGCAGTTTATTTTTAATATTGTTGATAAGCTGCTGATAAGAACCACCCGGGAAATCAGTTCTGCCGATTGAACCCTGGAAAAGAGTATCCCCGACAAAAATAATATTGCCGGTCTTCAAACAAATACCTCCAGGGCTGTGTCCGGGGGTATGAATCACTTCCAGCTCAACTGTATTACCGATTTTAATAATATCCCCATCATTGATAAACTGATCTGCCGGCGGGCTGGTTACTTTGGCTCCCATTAGAAAAGAGAAATTGGAACCCGCATTGGTGAGCATTTTTGCATCATCCTTATGAATAAGGATCTTGGCTCCAGTACCTTCTTTGACACCGCGGTTGCCCCCTATATGATCTATATGACCATGGGTGTTGATAATATACACTGCTTTTAGTTGATCCTGTTCCAGCATTTTTAAAACACTTTTAGGACTGCCGCCCGGGTCAATAACAGCAACTTCACGGGTTTCTTCACAGCCTACGATATAACAGTTAACCCCCATGCTGCTGATTTCCATTCCTTTAAGAATCATGTAATTAACCTCCTTTAAAAAAGCTTTTCACTATCTATTAAAATTGTACATGGCCCATCATTTTCTATGGTTATTTTCATATCAGCTCCAAATACTCCAGTAGCTACATTCAGACCACAGTTTCTGATTATTTCTGCACAATACTGGAAAAGGGGTTCTGCTGCCTCAGGAATCTCTGCATCAGAAAAGCCAGGCCTCCTGCCGTGTTTTACATCCCCATAAAGGGTAAACTGGCTAACCAATAAAACTTCTCCATTCACATCCAAGAGGGAGCGGTTCATTTTACCTGCCTCATCTGCAAATATTCTTAAGTTTATAATTTTATCCATTAAATAGCCAGCATCTTTTTTTTCGTCGCCCTTTTTTATTCCCAGCAGAACAGTTAATCCCCGGCCTATCTCCGCGGTTACTACATCATCAATGGTTACACTGCTGTAAAGGGTTCTTTGTACAACAGCACGCAAAATCATTCACCTCTGTCTTCACCTGGAAGCACTCTGCGTACTTCCAATACATCTTTCACTTGTTGAATGCGCTGAATAACTGCCTGCACCTGACTGATGTCTTTGATCTCCAGTTTCAGATTCATCAGGGCAAAATTATTTTTAGTCACCCGTGAATAGACTGAATTTATCTGTATACGCGTATCAGCGATGACGTTCATTACTTCCGATGTTAACCGGGGCCGGTCAAATGCTTTTACTTCCAGGTCCAATAAGTAAATTCCCCGGTCATCTGCCCATTCAACATCCAAAATTCTATCTTTTTCATGTTTCAGATAGTTTTGCATATTGGGGCAATCTGTACGATGGACAGAAACTCCTCGCCCTCTGGTTATATATCCCAAAACCTTATCTCCCGGCAAAGGATTACAGCAGCGACTTAGCTTGATTGCTACATCATCCACACCTCTGATCCGGACTGCTGTTGTTTCTTCCCGCTGCAAAATACTCTTGGGAGCTGCTGGAACATTTAGTATATCTTCCACATTGGCATCCTGAAAGTATATTTCCTTTTGCCTTGAAATGACCTGCTGTGGTGTAATAGCTCCATCTCCCAAAGCCGCAAAAAGATCATCTGCAGAGTTATATCCCAACCGCCGGGCTACTTCCACAAGTTTATCACTCTTTAGGAGTTCCTTGGGGGTTAAGTGTTTTTTCTTCAGTTCCTTTTCTAAAATATCATGCCCTTTAATGATATTATCCGCACGTTTGCCACGGTTAAACCACTGACGGATTCTGCTTTTAGCAGAAGAAGTCTTGACAAAGTTCAGCCAGTCCCGTGACGGTCCCAGTGAGTTTTTAGAGGTAATAATTTCAACAATGTCTCCATTGTTCAATGCAAAATCCAGGGGTACAATTCTTCCATTGACTTTTGCGCCTGTACATCGGTGCCCTACTTCAGTATGCACCCGATAGGCAAAATCCACCGGACATGCTCCTTTGGGCAGCTCTATAACTGCACCTTTGGGAGTGAATACAAAAACCGTGTCATCAAATAAGTCGATTTTAAGGGATTCCATAAATTCATCAGTATCTTTTATATCCTGCTGCCACTCCAGGATATGCCTAAGCCAGGCCAGCTTCTGATCATACTTTTTATCTTTGGGGCTGGCTTCCTCTTTGTAGCGCCAATGGGCAGCTATACCTGATTCTGCAGTTTGGTGCATCTCCCAGGTGCGAATCTGTACTTCAAAAGGTTCTCCTCCTCGGCCGATAAATGTTGTATGAAGAGATTGGTACATATTAGGTTTGGGCGTTGCGATATAATCTTTGAATCTGCCCGGCAAGGGTTTCCACATGGTATGAATAATGCCTAATACACCATAGCATTCATGCACATCATTAACAATGACCCGAATGGCAATTTTATCATATATCTCATCAACATCTTTCATTTGTTTGATCATTTTTTTATAGATACTGTAGATGTTTTTGGGACGTCCCTTTATATCAGCCTCAATACCTATCTGCTCGATACCATTGCGGATTTGTGCTATCAGGTCATTGACATAATCTTCTCTTTCTTTTCGCTTTTGTTTAAGTCTTTTAGCGATCTCATAATACATATCCGGATCCAAGTAAAAGAAAGCCAGATCTTCCAGTTCCCATTTAAATTTAAAAATTCCCAGCCTATGTGCCATCGGGGCAAATATTTCCATAGTCTCCTGGGCGATTTCTTTTTGCTTGGGCTCAGGCTGGTAGTTTAAGGTACGCATATTATGCAGGCGATCTGCTAATTTGATCAAAATCACCCGGATATCTTTGGCCATGGCGATAAACATCCGCCGTAAATTTTCTGCCTGGGCATCCTGCTTTGATTTAAACTCGATACGGCTCAGTTTCGTTACTCCATCTACCAGCAAAGCAATTTCTTCACCGAATTCTTCGAGGATCTCTTCATAGGTAAGGACGGTATCTTCTATAACATCATGGAGTAAAGCGGCACATATCGATGCTGTATCCATTTCAATCTCTGTCAGTATGGCAGCTACTTCCATCGGGTGAGTTATATACGCCTCTCCCGATATCCTCTTTTGCCCTTCATGTGCTAACTGGGCATAATTAAATGCTTTTTCGATCAGTGCAATATCAGCATGAGGATCGTATTCTTTTATTTTTCCTATTACAGTATTAAGATCCATAATCAATCACCAGTTTGTATTATAATTAAGACTCCTGGTCAAATCGGACCAGGCCTCTTTTTCTGCAACCCCTTCCCGGAAGGCGAGAGATTCGAACAAATTTATTGCCGGACTTTCTTTAGCATAATTCATTATTTCCATCATATTACCTTTTTTACGTATTTGACACAAGTTAAGGTCAATGAGTATCTGCATGATCGAGAACAGTTCCAATTTAGACATACTTCTCCCCTGCCATTCATTGATCATCTGTAATATGCTATCAGCATCCCCCGTTAGGGTTTTGCTTGAAAGATGCTTAAAATAATCTATGACCTTTATAACTTCAGGTTCATCAGGGTATCTTTTATTTAGAAATGATGAATTTTGTTCAAATTGCTCACGGCTTACCGGTATTCTAATTTCCAATTTACTACCCGCCGTCAACTGATCAGCTAAAAATACTGTTTCCCATATGCTAAAAGGGCAATCAGCCATGAAGATTTCGTCAATATTATTAAATGGCAAGCCGAAACTGTAATTGCCATCTGTTAAAAAAACGCCAGCCCCCATTCGTTCAAATTTACGACGATAATAGCGGCGCTTGTTTGTTTGTTCTATGGCTGCTTCCATTACCAAATCGGGTATTTCTTTGGTCAGTCGCGCAACTGTAGTTTTTCGATTACTATAAATCAATGTTCTTTTATTTTTATCATAGGTCCATCCTTTATGTACAGCCTGTAAAATATCGTCTTTACTATAATTAAAAAAGATCTTCTCCGTTATGTAAGTTCCATTCTTACGATTTTCCGGGGCTTCCCATGGCCAGACCGGTAAAATATATTGCATCGAATCAGGAAGTTGAGTGTGATGTATAAATGAATCAAAATAAGCAACTGTCATTAAATACACTCCTGCTCTGCCTTTTAATAGATCAGCAGCGGCAGCAGAGTTTATGGTCTGGTCCTGAAGTCCATGGAGATCGTATAGGAAATTGCTCCTAATAAAATGCGAAAGGGCTGGCTTATATTTAACCAAACAGCGCACTGTTGGAAATAATATCAAAATTGGCCTGTCCGCTGTGATTTCTGATATTATACGTTTTACTTGCTGATAGGATCCAGTATCAAGGCCGTCAAATTTTTTTAAATTGTCGGGGATAAAGCTGGTTTTCATGTCTTTCACTTTGATTTGAACCTTCTTTTGGCCTCGGAACTCATTTTCATCCAATTCACAAATCAAATCATGGTAGCATTCTTTATAAGGAAAATTTAAGTATTCTGCTTTCCTAAAGGCGATCCCCTGTAAATCATTTCTTCTGAAATCAAATCTTACATGCTCTTTTTGGCTGCCCACCGGTAAAAGTGAATGTATCATTATATTCCTAAGGATGAAACCAGGTTGCGGATTACCTTCTCCGTAAGGTTCCAGTGACTTTAATTCTGCAATGAAATCATTGTTTATATCATCGAAAAGAATTTCGCCATCGGCCTGAATGGTTTTGTGCATTATATCCCCATCAGCTATAAACTTGCTGTATTGGTTCAGGGCAGACGTAAATCGTTCCAACTCATGCCGATCAATGGCAAGACCTGCTGCCATTTGATGTCCACCGAACTGCTCGAGATGTTCTTTACAGCTTTTTAGAGCATTATAAAGGTTAAAACCTTTTATACTGCGTCCTGACCCTTTGCCAGTATTTCCATCCCAGCTGATTACAATGGCCGGGCGATAAAACTTTTCACAGATTCTGGAGGCAACAATGCCTATTACGCCTTGATGCCAGTTATCGCCAGCAACTACGATCACATTGTTTTCATGCAGATTAAGATCCCATATGTTATTTAAAGCCTGTTCATAAATGGTTTCTTCGATTTGGCGGCGCTCATTGTTAAGTTTGTTCATGTACGATGCGATATCAGCAGCCTTTTTATGATTATTGGTGCACAATAATTCAACGCTTTGGCGTGCACTGTCAAGTCTTCCTGCAGCATTCAGCCTAGGGGCGATAACAAAACCGATCTGCCACGATGTTAAGCTTCTATTATCCAGTTCAACTTCTTTTAATAAAGCTTTCAAACCTGTTCGTGTTGTATTTTCCATTACCTTTAAACCGTATTTAACCAGAATATGATTATCTCCCAGAAGAGGGACTACATCAGCAACCGTTGCCAGTGCTACCAGATCAAGCCACTTACTATGATCCTGCTTACGCATTATGTGCTGCTGCAATGCCAAGGCTAATTTATATGCCACTCCGGCACCGCATAAATGATAATTATCCTCTTCCATGTCAAGCTTGGGATTGATCACCGCCACTGCCTGAGGAAGTATTTCGCCGGGTGTATGGTGATCGGTAATAATGATATCCATCCCCCCTGCAGCTGCAAAGCGGGCTTCCTCCACTGAAGCAATGCCACAATCAACACTTATCAGCAGTTTATATTGCTGTTCAAGCAGTATACTAACAGCCTGCATATTGAGACCGTAACCTTCCTCAAAACGGTCAGGCACATAATAATCCGCCACTCCGCCCAGCATTTCGATACATTCTTTTAAAATCACAATGCTGCAAACGCCATCTACATCATAATCTCCGAATATGATTATCTTTTCTTTATTTTGGACAGCTTTTTCGATCCGCTGGACTGCTTGTTTCATTCCCCGTAAGGTCCATGGACCTTTTATGTCATCAAGGGTTCCAAATAAAAACTTCTCTGCTTCTTCTTTGGTCTTTATCCCCCTTTGGTATAATAAGCCAGCAGTTATGGCAGATATATTCATTTGGTTTTTTAATATCAAACTATCTTCAACTGTATAATTTTTTAAGCTCCAACTTTTATCAGTTAACATGATTCCTCCTGCAGACCAATTAATATCAAATCTATTAAGTAATATCTAAAACTGTTCATATATTATAAACTATCATGGCAATATGGTTGGTATTAAATAAGCCTGTATTGGATTTCTGATATACAAAGCCTTGATAACATGTCAAAAATGATTCGCAATAAATTCTCATAGTTTCTTGCTGTTAAAACATATTAATAATGGGAGACTAATAAAAGAAAAAAGGAGGTTTTTCAGTGAACAAAAGGCATGTTTATTCAGGAGGCAACACCTGCAAAGGTTTTTATCACTTTTACGATACTATGGTCAATGACGATGTAGAAAGAAAAATCGTTTTAAAAGGCGGTCCGGGGGTAGGAAAGTCCAGTTTTATGAATGCGGTGGGAGAGCATTTTGCCAAATATGACTTGGAATACCACTGGTGCTCATCTGACCCTCATTCACTGGACGGAATTGTAATCGGTGACAATCAAATCTGTTTGGTGGATGGAACCAAACCTCACATAATTGATCCCAAATATCCAGGTGCAGTTGATGAAATTGTAAATCTGGGCCAGTTCTGGGACAGGAAGAGTCTCAATGAAAACCGCCGGCAAATAGTATCTTTGACCAATCATATCAGTAAGATTTTCAAACTGGCATACCTGCGCCTGCATGAATCCAGCATCGCCTGTGAGGAAATGAAATTTTATATCAGTGAAGCAGTTCATTGGCCTTCAGTGGCACAAAATGTCCTGGCCTTAAGTGATGATTTTATGGCGGCAGGGAAAACAAATTCTATTAAGGCGCGTCATTTATTTGCTGCTGCTATCACTCCTGCCGGTGTAATGACCAAAATTGACAGTATCATAGACAGTGATTATATAATCTTCGCAGTTTCAGGAAGCCCCGGCAGCGGAGTACAACATTTATTTCGTTATTTGCTGCATCAAATCCAATCCAACAGTATCCATGCAGAAATTTATCACAATCCTTTTGACCCGGATGAAATTGACCTGATCATACTGCCTGAAAGCAAAACTGTCCTGGTAGACATTTCCGACAATGTGGTTGATTATGCACCATTGCTGCCTGACAAATTTAAACGGAGGCTGGATTTTAATTTATTTGTACAAAACGAAGTATTTGCTGATTATGAAAATGATTATAAGAATGCATTAGTCAGATATAAAAAGGGTCTTGATGCAGCCATTGGTTTACTTGCTCAGGCTAAGGCATTACACGATGAGCTGGAAGCCTTCTATATTCCCCATATGGATTTTGAAGCAATGACAAATTTCCGAACATCTTTGATCACAGAGCTTAAACAGGTCTTGACCGGTAAAATTTAATCAACCATAAATGCTTTAACTAATTTTTTGTCAAAAGAATCAGTATCGATGATCAGGTTAAATAAACCATATGGCTTCTCATGTTTATTGATTATCCGGGCAGTGAGCTGCCCGTTTCTTATTTCTGCACAACCTCTTACCAGCATGCGGGAAGATGATTTTATCTGATCAGGATTACTTAAAACTATAGGAAGCCATTTATTATGGAAATCGTTTATACCCTTTATTTTGCGTATAACAGGTTTGACCAATGCTTCAAATATGATATTGCCTGCCCCCGGATTCCCAGGCAGATTACACATGATCACTCCATTTTTTACTGCTGCACAAGTATTACGGCCGGGTCTCATATCAAGGCCTGCAAGAATAATCTCAGCTTCGATATTATGAAAAGCTTCCCTGACTAAATCAAATCGTCCCTGCTCAGTACCGCCGCTTATAATAATGAAATGACTCTGCTTGATACCGGCATATATTTGTTCAGTGATCGCAGCAGCATCATCAGCGACAGGGTATTCCGCACCCTTTGGGTTACAGCCGCATGCAGCCAGGTGGTTAAAGTACATTGTTCTATTACTGGCATAAATCTGTCCTTCATTTAGTCTTTTACCTGTTTGAATAAGTTCGCTACCGGTATTTATAATGTAAACCTGCGGCAGTTTGAAAACCGGGAAGCTGTCTATTCCACAAGAGGCGATCCTTTCCAGGGTAAGAATATCCAGTACTTGACCAGCAGTTGCCAGAAGAGTCCCTTTTTTTATCTGGTGGCCGCAAGATTGAATATTCTCTCCTGGCATGACCGATTGTTCAATGAACACCCTATCCTGATTTTCTATAACCTCTTCTTTCTTAACTACCGCTGCAGTACCTGGGGGTAAGATGGCTCCGGTCATAATTTCAATGGTCTGCCCAGGATTAAAAATTGGTTTTATTAAATCTCCGGCACTGATCATTCCAGTGATTGTAAGTTCTGTTTTTTTTCCCTGGATCAGATTATTTATATCTGTTTCATGTATGGTATAACCATCTACCATTGAGCGGGGAAATGATGGCATATTAATATCTGCATAAATATCTACAGCGGAAACTCTTTGATATCCATGTTCGGGCTTTATGATTTCAGTACCTTCCGGCCTGGCATATGTCAAACATTTTTCCAAAGCCGTCTCCAAGCTCATCTTGCACATGAAAACGCCTCTTTCTAATAAATAATTACTTTTACCTTTTCCCCTGCTTTTAAACCCTGCTGTTCATAAGGAATATGAATATAGCCCTGTGATTGGGAAAGAATACTCATAAGCCCGGCTTTGCCTAATAACGGCCTGATCATCTTCTGCCCGTCCCTTTCTTCGATTACAGCAGGAATAAAATCATCCCTGCCTGCCTGGGAAGCAATGTTTAATTTAAGATAGCCTTCTAAGCTGTTCACAATGGGACCATCGATGAGCAATGGCCTTATCAGTATATAAAAGTTCGTCAAAGCAGAAACTGGATGTCCGGGTAATCCGATGACCAGCTTTTCACCTATTTTTACAGCTAAAGTAGGTTTTCCAGGTTTTATGGCAATCCCGTGAAAAAGCATTTGTGCTTCAGGAAAAGACATCAATACTTCCAGGGTAGCATCCATAATGCCCACAGAACTTCCTCCGGAAATGAGAAGAATATGATTTTCCTTAATTGCCCCTTCTACTGCCTGCTTAAGATCATCAAACTGGTCTCTGACCAGAGGATAAACAAACGGCAAGGCACCGCAGGATTTTACCGCTGCGTAAAGCGCATGGGAGTTAACGTCTCGAATCTCCCCTGCCTTCGGTTTTTGTTCTATTTCTACTATTTCATCTCCCGTTGAGATAATACCTACTTTATAAGGCTTGACCACTTCCATTGAAGCTATTCCCAGGGAAGCCAAAAGGCCAATATCTGCCGGTCTGATTACAGTTCCTTTTTTTATTGCCCTTTGTCCTATCTTTATATCTTCTCCGGATTGCATCACATTCTCATACAGGCTTACCGGATGAAAAGCCAGAATTGTCCGATCATCCAGCTTATCAGTATTTTCCACCATAATGACTGCATTTGCTCCCTCAGGCAGCATTCCCCCGGTTGGAATCCAGCAGCATTGCCCTTTTTGTAATTTGATTGCAGCGCTTTGCCCCATTGTGATTTCTCCGATTATTTGAAGAAAGCCCGGTGAGGTTTCACTGCAGCCATAAATATCTTCAGCAATGACTGCATAGCCGTCTACTGTGGAGCGATGGAAGGCGGGAAGGTTCTCGCTGCTGCATACGTCCTGTGCAGCGATACGATTACAACAATCGGCAATATTTACTGATTCAATCTCACTAAACGGGCGGTAAGTTATAAGTTTCTCTACAGCCTCTTCATAGTGAATAACTTTTAAAAACTCTTTCATCATTTATATTCCTTTGTTTTTACCTAAATTATACTGCAAACCGATAGCGCATTTAAAAATATTCTTAATTTTTACTATAAAATAAGTTGTTTTGGTCTCTTTTAGGTTAAAATGAACAAAATATTACCTGCAGGAGAAAAAACATGGAAAGAAAGATATTTATAGCAAATACACCGCTGGAAAAATCTTTAGAACTTTTTTTTAAACGTTTGGAGAAAACTGATTTTTGCAGCATTAAAACCGAGCCTGTAAACGTACTTGACAGTTTAAACCGCATTACTGCAAATCCGGTCTACGCCAGGAGGTCATCTCCTCACTATGTATCAGCAGCGATGGATGGTATAGCTGTAAAAGCTTTATCCACCAATGGAGCGACAGAAATAAGTCCGCTTGTTTTAAAAAAAGAGGAGTTTTTAGTGGTAGATACTGGGGATTATATTCCTGTTGAATTCGATACTGTGATCATGATTGAAGATGTGAACTTTATTGGAGAAACAGCCCAGATTATCAAAGCAGCTGTTCCTTGGCAGCATATTCGCTCTGTGGGCGAAGATGTTGTTGCCCAAGATATGTTGATTCCCAGTCTTACCCGTATCGGTCCTTATGAATTAGCTTCCTTGGTTACTGCCGGAGTAGATAAAATCGAAGTCATAAAGAAACCGGTGATCGGTATTATTCCAACTGGAACCGAATTAGTGGATAAAGGCAGTGAGCTTATGCCTCCAGGACAAATTGTTGAATCAAACAGTCGTATGTTATCAGCACTGTGTGATGAATGGGGAGCTTTATCCTTACGCCATGAAATAGTCATTGATGATAAAGAACAGATCAGACAGGCAATGAAAGCCGTGCTCAGAGAAGCTGACATTCTCATCGTTTGTTCCGGTTCTTCTGCCGGGAGGGAAGATTTCACAGCTTCTCTGGTGGAAGAAATGGGCGAACTGCTTTTACACGGTCTGGCCATTCGTCCGGGCAAACCTGCTATCCTGGGTATCATTGATAATAAACCGGTAATTGGCGTGCCTGGCTATCCTGTGTCAGCAAATTTGATATTTACGTTGTTTGCCAGGCCTTTGGTTTATATGAAACAAGGAATCACCTTCCCCGAAAGCCAGAATTTAGAATGCTATACAGCGCGCAAAATTCCTTCCCATATGGGAGTGGATGATTTCATTAATGTAAGCATTGCGAAAGTTGGCGGGCGTTATCTATGTTTTCCCCAGGCACGGGGGGCAGGGGTCACCACCAGTCTGGTCAAGTCAGATGGGGTTTTATGTATTAAAAGAGGTGTAGAAGGATTACAGGCAGGTGATAACTGTGTGGTTTCACTGAATCGCCCGTTACAACTCATCGATAATACGATCATAACCATAGGCAGTCATGACCTGTCCATGGATATATTGGCTGATATTTTATACAAAAAACATGGGCTGAGACTTATTTCCATTAACGCCGGAAGTATGGGCGGTATTTTCTCTCTGCGCCGTAAGGAAACTCATTTTGCCGGGATTCATTTATTAGATTCTGAAACCGGCAAATATAACAGAAGTTATGTGGAAAAATACTTGCCTGATAGTGAATGGCAGTTAATAAACCTGGTTAAACGGGATCAGGGATTAATAATAAAGAAGGGCAATCCTTTGCATATTACCTCTTTCAAGGATATCGCCGAGACAAATATAAGATATATAAATCGTCAGAATGGTTCCGGCACTCGCATATTACTGGACTATCTCTTAAATCTTTCTCATATTATGCCGCAAAGCATCAACGGTTATAATCGAGAAGAGTATACTCATCTGGCAGTTGCTGCTTCTATAAAAAATGACGCTTCAGATACAGGATTGGGAATATATGCAAGTGCCCGGGCTCTTGACCTGGACTTTATTCCCATAACTCAGGAGCAATACGATATATGCCTTCTATCGGAATTAGTACCACCAAAAACCTATGATCTATTAATGGCGGCAATCACCAGTGCAGAATTTCACGAAAGAATCAAAGAAGCAGGCGGTTATAACCTTGAATTAAACGGTCAGATAATAGCTTCCGGGTATTTATAACAATCAATAATAATATATATAACTGTTTTTAATATAATCCACACTTCCAATTGATTACAAGGAAAATCTATGCTTATGTCGAATTTTAATTTAGTATGCAAACATATGTGGGGGACTATTTAGTGTTGAAAAATATGTTTTGCGAAAGAAGGCTTGCTGTTAGAATAATCAATAAAAAATTTAAGGATATCAATTTAATCAGTGATATATATTTATTTTAACGGGGGGTGAATATTCTTTAACTATACTTCTGAAGGGGAGATTTAATTCCTATAGTATTTGGGGGAAGGAGAGTGTGAATTTATGAGAGTAACCCGTAGGCAATTCCTCAAGGTTACCGGAGCTACTGCTGCCTTTCTAACGGTTACAGAACTCGGTTTCAATTTTGAGGCTACGGCATCTGCAATTAAACAACTAAGAATCAAGAATGTTACACCAACGCCAACTATTTGCCCATATTGTGCATCTGGCTGCGGTCTTGTTGTTTATGCAGAACGCGACAACGAAGGAAATTATGTCAAACTCTTAAGTGTGCATGGTGACCCCGACAATCCAATCAACATGGGGGGAGCTTGCAGTAAGGGTTCTGCCATGTTTAATCTCAGGGAAATCTACGACCCGGAAACCGGTGAACAGATTGTTAATCCGAAGAGAGTGCAAAAACCGTTATACAGAGCACCCGGATCTACCAAATGGGAAGAAAAAGACTGGGATTGGATGTTGGATAGAATTGCCGAGAAAATTAAAGAATCCCGAGACAGCAGCTATATCCATAAGGAAAAGCTTGAGGATGGCAAAGAAGTAATCGTGAACCGGACGGAAAAAATTGCTTCGTTAGGTGGATCAGGACTAGACAATGAAGAGTGCTATTTGTTAAGTAAAATGATGCGTTCATTGGGTGTTGTATATTTAGAAACCCAGGCCCGTATCTGACACTCCGCTACGGTCGCAGGTTTGGGACCATCATTTGGGCGGGGTGCAATGACTAATTCAGTTAATGACCTCAAAAACACAGATTGTGCATTGATCATGGGCAGTAACTGCGCGGAAAATCATCCGGTAACTATGAGATGGCTGCTGAAAGCGAAAGAAACACGTGGCGCCAAAATCATCCATGTGGATCCGCGCTTTACTAGAACTTCAGCCCGTGCTGATATTTATGCGCCTTTACGTTCAGGAACCGATATTGCTTTCCTGGGCGGCATGATCAAGTATATCATCGATAACGAATTGTATCATAAAGATTATGTAGTAAACTATACCAATGCAGCTTGTTTGATCAAAGATGATTATTCTTTTGAAGATGGCCTTTTCTCTGGCTATGATGAGGCTAACCGTAAATATGACACCAGCAGCTGGGACTACCAGAATAATGAAGCAGGTTTAGCTCTGACTGATCCTACACTGCAGCATCCGCGCTGCGTATTTCAATTAATGAAGAAACATTATGAACGTTACGATATTGATACGGTTTGTAATATCACCGGTACACCCAAGAACAAATACCTGCAGGTATTGGAAACCTTCTGTGCTACCGGTGCTCCTGACAAGACCGGCACCATCCTATATGCCATGGGAATAACCCAGCATACGGTAGGCAGTCAGAATGTCCGTGCTTTCTCGATCGTACAGATGTTACTGGGTAACATGGGCAGGCCGGGCGGTGGCATCAATGCGCTGCGGGGCGAGAATAACGTCCAGGGTGCTACGGATATGGCATTGCTATATCATTTGATCCCTGGGTACATTGCTTCCCCTTCGAACACAGCCAGCAATAAAGATTTGCTTGGTTATATCAGAAGTGTGACCCCTGGAGCTGCCAAATTGCAGTTTTCCAATCTTTCCGAATTCCGTGAACTGGTAAAAGCAGGTTTTCCTAATTCTGGCTGGAAGATCAACAGTTCTAAATGGATCGTAAGTATGCTCAAAGCTTGGTATGGTGATGCTGCCGTCGAAAATAATGATTATGCCTATCATTACCTGCCTAAACGGGACGACAAGAAAAACTATTCGCATATAGCATTATTCGAAGCTATGTATAAAGGCGAAATCGATGGTCTGGTAGTAAATGGATCCAATCCGGTAGTCGGTGGTCCTAATGCCAATAAGGAACAAGAAGCTATGACCAAACTGAAATGGTTGGTATCTATCGATTTATGGCTCAACGAAACTGCTGACTTCTGGACATATAAAGCCTGGCAGAGAACGGTGCACAACGACAAAGTGCCCGGAATCACTCCAGAAGATATTCAGACTGAAGTGTTTTTCCTGCCAGCTGCAGCTGTATACGAGAAAGAAGGTACTGCCGCCCAAACCGGCCGTCTGGTACAATACCGCTGGAAAGGTGCAGAACCGGTGGGAGAATCCAAAGCAGATTTATGGATTTATTATGAACTGGGCAAAAGACTTAAAAAGCTTTATGAAGGCAGCACCCGTCCAGAAGATGAGCCAATTGTCAACATGACCTGGGATTATGATGATGGACACGGTCACGATGATATATACAAAGTAGCTTACGAGTTGTGTGGTTATAGTACAGTTGATGGCAAGCCGGTGGAAGGTTTCGCCAAACTGATGGATGATGGCACGACTGCTTGTGGGAACTGGATATACTGCGGTGGTGCCACCTTAAAGGATGGCAAATGGTTCTATAAACCGCAATCGCGCAAAAAAGACGACCCAAGTGGTTTGGGTATATACCCGGAATGGGGATGGGCCTGGCCGGTTAACCGCAGGATCATATACAATCGCTGCTCTGTTCAGCCTGACGGTGTGACTCCATGGCCGGGTGATGAAGCCCGCAAATTAGTAAATTGGGATGAAGCTCAGGGAAAATGGGTGGGAGTTGATGTGCCGGACTTTATTGGAACAACTGCTCCGGATAATCCTAATTTCACTAAACCCTTTATCATGCAGCCCGATGGTTTCGGCCGCATATTTGCTCCAACCAGTTCCATGAAGGATGGACCTTTCCCCGAGCATTATGAACCATGGGAAAGCCCCACATCCAATATGATGAATAGTCGAGACCTGAACCCGGCTACCAAGGTATTTGAACCGGAAAAACAGGGAACGGCTGACAAATATCCGATAATCGCCACTACTTATCGTGTATCTGAACACTGGCAGACCGGGGCCTTGACCCGTAACCTGCCGTGGCTGGCTGAACTGGTACCCGATATGTTTGTGGAACTCAGTGAAGAACTGGCCAAGGAAAAAGGAATCAAGAACGGACGGGAAATTATTGTTTCTACGACTCGCGGTGATATAAAAGCGATTGCCTGTGTTACCAAACGCTTAAAACCATTCACGATTAATGGCAAAAAAGTGCATCAGATAGGTATGTTATGGCAATTTGGTTTCAAGGGTTATGCTACCGGAGATATAGCCAATTGGCTTACACCCCATATTGGTGATGCTAATACAACGATTCCTGAATATAAAGCATGGCTATGCGACATAAGGAGGGCTTAACGATGGCTAATTTAACAAATCTTTACGATGTCAGCAAATGTACAGCCTGCCGTGGTTGCCAAATAGCCTGCAAAGACTGGAACCAACTTCCGGCCGTGATCGAACCTTTTAAAGGCAACTACCAGACTCATGAAGACACCAATGGTCAAACCTATACTATTATCAAGTTTTTTGAAGAGGAAGACCCGGTGCATGGATTAAGCTGGAACTTTATCAAACGCCAGTGTATGCATTGTTCTGATCCTAACTGCATGAAGGTCTGCCCTAGAGGAGCCTATGAAAAAACTTCCTGGGGAGCAGTGGTTCACGATCCTGACAAGTGTATCGGCTGCCAATACTGTTCAACAGCTTGTCCTTTTGATGTTCCCAAATACCTGAAAAGACTAGACATAATTACCAAGTGCACCCTTTGCGCTGACCGGGTTGAAGAAGGATTAGAACCAGCCTGTGCCAGGACTTGTCCAACAGATGCACTGATTTTTGGCGACCGGGATGAACTTCTGCAAATTGCTGAAAACCGGGCGAAGTATCTACAAGCCAATGGGTTCCCCCGGGCTACTATTTATGGAAAATTGGAATTGGGCGGACTGAACAAGTTATATGTTTTAACTGACACTCCCGATAAATTCGGTCTGCCAGTTGATCCAAAAGTGCCGGCTGTTACCTTCTGGCAGAATTATGTTCAGCCCTATGCCAGTTGGCTTATTCCGTTAGCCTTGGCTGGCTCAGCAACCAGCTTTTTCACTACCAGACTATTAGCCAATAAAAAAGGCGAACACGTGGAAGGAGGTCATGAATAATGCAACTGGTTCCTGAATATAAAGCGGATGTT
>JAAZFJ010000329.1 GCA_012511795.1 Syntrophomonadaceae bacterium | reverse complement strand
TTGAAAAAATGTAGGTAGGAGGTGAAAAAGTGGCCAAAAAGGTAGTTGGCAAAGTGTCCTTGCAGATTCAAGCCGGTAAAGCAACACCCGCACCGCCAGTGGGACCAGCATTGGGTCAGCATGGTGTCAATATTATGGGTTTCTGTAAGGAGTATAATGCCAAGACAGCGAATCAAACGGGATTTATCGTACCGGTAGAGATCACAGTTTACGAAGATCGTTCCTTTACCTTTGTATTGAAGTCTCCACCCGCCTCAGACCTGCTTAAAAAGGCAGCTGGTATTGAGAAAGCTTCGGGAGAACCTAACCAGAAAAAGGTTGGAAAAGTACCCCGGGCCAAATTGATTGAAATTGCTGAGACCAAGAAAGATGACTTAAATGCAACTGATATTGATGCAGCTGTGCGCATGATCGAAGGAACAGCGCGTAGTATGGGTTTGGAAGTAATCGATTAAAGAAGTGGGAGGATGTAATTCATCCGCTATACCACGGGAGGTTATAACATGAAGAAAAGCAAAGCCTATAGGGAAAGTCTAACCAAGTTTGATCGCAACCATTTGTACGATCCCAGTGAAGCACTGGAACTCGTTAAGCAAATGGCAACTGCTAAATTTGATGAGACTGTTGAAGTCCATGTTAAATTAGGAGTTGATCCCCGTCATGCCGACCAGCAGGTCAGAGGAACAGTAAGTCTGCCGCACGGCACCGGCAAGACCCGTCGTGTATTGGTATTCGCCAAAGGCGAAAAGATTAAGGAAGCTGAGAATGCTGGAGCCGACTATGTTGGCGGTGAGGAATTGGCGGAAAAAATTCAAGGTGGATGGTTTGACTTCGAAGTTGCGGTAGCTACCCCTGATATGATGGGTGTGGTTGGGAAACTAGGTAAGATACTGGGGCCACGTGGCTTAATGCCTAATCCCAAAGCTGGAACCGTCACTTTTGATATCGAACGCACCATAAATGAATTAAAAGCAGGACGTATTGAATACCGAGTCGACAAGACTTCTATTATTCATGTTCCCATCGGCAGAGCTTCTTTTGAAAATGACCAGCTGATGGAAAACCTGAGCACCTTTGCAGAAGCTTTGATAAAAGCCAAACCTGCAGCAGCCAAGGGACAGTATATGCGCTCAGTGACGGTTTGCTCCACCATGAGTCCTGGGGTTAAAATTAATCCTATTGTTCTTATGGCAGCTAACCGGTAAAATATTAATGAAATTGAATATAAGCGACTGTAGACAGCCGGTGACCTTTTAAGGTCTTAAAGAAATGAGTTCGCCTGCCGAGGTTATGAAATAGACATACATGTCATTCAACCTCTGCAACGCTGCAGAGGTTTTTTCATAGCTATGCTGTTTACGCATCCGGTAAAGAAGGGGGTGACAACCGAATGCCTAATATTGAAGCCAAAAAGAAAATTGTAGCTGAATTACAGCAAAAAGTTGAAGATGCTACCCTGGTAGTGTTTACAGATTACCGGGGACTGAGTGTTGATGAGATGACTGCACTACGCAGCAAACTGAATGTTCCCGGGGTTAATTATCAGGTGGTGAAAAACACCATGATGGAATTTGCTCTGACAAATAGTGGACATGAAGATATTGTTGAGTATATTTCCGGCCCCAATGCAGTCATTTTCAGTAACGAAGATCCGGTAGGTCCGGCTAAAGCTGTTTATGAGTTCATTAAACAGTATAAGAAACTCGTGGTCAAAGTGGGAGTTCTCGAAGGACAGCTAGTTACCGCTGATAAAGTTAAGGCCCTGGCTGAACTACCGTCCCGAGAGGTTCTTATCGCTCAGGTACTGGGAACTATGCAGGCTCCCATCACCAGTTTTGTTTATGTTCTCAACGCCAACTTGACTGGTCTGGTAAGGGCTTTGGATCAAGTCCGCGAACAAAAGGCCGGCTAATAGCCAGCTAAATTTTAAAAGTTATTAGGAGGTTATATACAATGAGTAAAGTACAGGAAGTTATTGATATTGTTAAAGGTTTGACCGTTTTGGAACTGTCCGAGCTAGTTAAAGCTCTGGAAGAAGAATTTGGTGTTAGTGCTGCCGCTCCCGTAGCAGCTGCTGCTGCTGCCCCTGCTGCTGCCGAAGCTGTTGAAGAACAGACCGAGTTTGATGTTATTCTTACTTCCTCTGGAGAAAAGAAAGTTAATGTTATCAAAGTGGTTCGTGAGCTTACCGGCTTAGGACTTAAAGAGTCCAAAGACCTGGTTGACGGTGCTCCTAACGCCATTAAAGAAAAAGTCAATAAAGATGAAGCCGAAGCCATCAAAGCCAAAGTCGAAGAAGCTGGCGGCTCTGCAGAAATTAAATAGTATATTATTATTAAACTTACCCGCGAGTATTAAAATCAAAAAATCCGCTTTCGATAAGGAAAGCGGATTTTTTTACAGAAACGCCCGTTGAAAATCGGCAGCAATAAACAATTTACTATTGATACCGATATTTTTCTGGTATACCCTTAGGATAGGTTTAAACTGTCAATAGAAGGGAAATGATGATGGATGAGAAAACGAGTCTGTTGCGCCCTTTTGCTGTTGAGTTTCCTACTGGTGAGTCCTGCACCAGCCT
>JAAZFJ010000328.1 GCA_012511795.1 Syntrophomonadaceae bacterium | reverse complement strand
GCGGGCCAAAAACATAAGTTGCTCCTTGAGGTCCTGCCAATGGATTTTGGACATCACAGGCTGCCTTGAAACGGGTTAGGGCAATTCTTTTATCCAGGCCGGATATGTCGATCACATCAAGGTCTGCGAGACCTTGCCCCCCTAGACTGCAATCCCCTCCTGCTTTATTCAGGAATTTTACTCCCAGCGCATTCAACATTCCCAGGCCGCCGTCATTGGTAGCACTGCCGCCCAGACCAATGATGATTGTTTCACAGCCTTTGTCCAACGCATTTGATACAAGCTGTCCTGTTCCATAGGTTGAAGTTAAAAGAGGGTTTTGCTCAGCCTGAGTAAGCAGAGTGAGGCCGGAAGCAGCAGCCATTTCGATGACAGCTGTTTTCTTATCACCCAGTATACCGTAACAGGCGGTAATGTCTCTTAATAAGGGGTCTTTTACCTGAACCGGGATCATGGTACCTCCTGTTGCAGAAACCAATGCTTCGACAGTTCCTTCGCCGCCATCAGCCAAAGGAATTTTTATTATCTCTGTATAGGGAGCAACTTTTAGAATACCTGCTGCAATAGCTTCAGCAGCCTGGCTGGAGGATAATGCGCCTTTGAATGAATCGGGAGCAATAAGTATTTTCATGCCTTCCTCCTATTTTTCAATGAATTCAATACGTTCTCCATCGGGACCATAAAAAAATAAAACATTTTTACCAAACAATGACATCCTAGGTTCCTTGTCTATCAGTTCAACATTATGCTCCTGAAGCCTTTTCAATACTTGATACATATCATCAACTTGAAATGTAAGGTGATCCCACAATCCGGTTTGCCTGGGGGCAAAAGGGTCACTTCTGCGCTCGATCAGTTCAATGGTTGTAGTGTCATTATGGAGCATTAACAGTTTTATGTCTTGGTCTGCTTTATACTCACCAACTGAAAAGTTCAGCACATTTGCATAAAAATTCATTGAACGGTTTATATCTTCTACAACTAATCCGATATGGCTCAATATAAACATGTTTATTCCTTCCTTTACTGATAAAGTTATACTGAATTATAACACTCCGAAACTTATTCGGTATAGCCGCAGCAGAATCATTTTTAATTTATATTTTTGCAGGATATCTTTACTATTTTGTGAAATATAATTAGAATGTATAATTACATAAAAAAACCAGTAAGGAGGTCAGGAGTTAAATAGGGGATGGGAATAAAAAATTTGTAAACAGGAGGATTATAAATGATTAAATATCAAAAACGTGGATTGGCATTTCTAGTTATAGTTGCTCTGCTGGCTTTGGCTCTGACTGGATGCGGCGGACAACAAGCAGCGTCTGATGGGGATAAAGCACAGCCCAAAGTAGATACTACATTTATTAACATTGCTACCGGTGGAACAGCAGGGACCTATTTTCCACTTGGCGGAGCTATGGCCGAAATTCTTAATAAAAATATTGAAGGAGTGAATGCTACTGCCGAGTCCACCGGAGCATCAGTAGCCAATATCAACCTGCTCAAGGAAGGCAATGTTCAGATGGCTTTCATTCAGAATGACATCACCTATTATGCCGATAAGGGCGAAGAAATGTTTAAAGACCAAAAAGTTGCCGGATTAAAAGCTATGGCAACTATTTATCCGGAAACCTGTCAGCTTATTACCTTGAAAAAGAACAATATTAATTCAGTAGCTGATCTGAAGGGCAAGAAAGTAGCTGTTGGAGCAGCAGGCAGTGGTGTAGAAGCCAATGCCCGCCAGATCATGGCTGCCGAAGGTATAACCTATGATGATATTAATGCGCAGTACCTGTCTTTTGCTGAAGCAGCCAATGGTTTAAAAGACGGCAATATAGATGCCGGCTTTATAACTGCCGGATTTCCAACTGCTGCGATCCAGGACCTCTCTGCTCAGCATGATGTAATACTTATCCCGGTAGCTGATGCAACCGCCGATAAACTAATTGCCGAGTATCCTTTTTATACCAAGATCGTAATACCTGCCGGGACTTATCAAAATCAGGCTGAAGATGTAAATACACTGGCAGTAAAAGCCATGCTGGTGGTTACCGATGATATGGATGAGCAACTGGCCTATGATATTACCAAAGCGATCTACACCAACCTGGATAAACTGAGGGCTGCTCATGCAGTTGGGGAGCTTATTGTTCCTGAGACAGCCAAGGATGGGATTTCAATTCCTATGCATCCGGGAGCAGAAAAATACTTCAATGAATAAAAAATAAGGAAAAAAGCGATGATTTTCAAGCAGTGGTATATTGCACCAGGGGTAGTAATATTATTATTGGTTCTGCTATCATTAATAAGTATTCCGTCGGTCGTATTAAGTGATTTAAACGGTTCACCCAGGTTAGTGGTACCACTGTGGCAGAACAAAGAATTTACGATTGAGTATTTACATTCAGTTAATAAGACGCCGGTGCAGGAACACTTTACTCCTGCACCGGATAATAATATTATACTTACTGGGACAGAATTTCGGTCTTTAGGAGTTGGAACTCCTTTTTTATCCGAGGAAGGTCAACTCGTGAATGATCAGGGTGTGTACAGTCTTACAGGTATGAATCGATCATTTAAGAAGATCAGTTATGTGCCGCTTGCCTTTACCAGGCATACTTTACTGGCTGCGGGGAGAAAGGTTTATTTTAGCGATTATTTCACCGACGGTAAAATCGTAGAAGTAAGAATAGAAAAATATACATTCATTAAATTGATCCGGCATCAATTTCAGAAAGGAAGTTAGTTTTGGAGCAAAAGGACCTTAATAACGAAACGATAAATAATCAAGCTGCCGACGGGGAAGACATCGATCTGCAAAAATTCCTGGCCCAGTATGACCGGGAATCTGATTTTCGTATTTTCGAAGGACCGGTACGCTGGATAGTAGGGCTGATCGCCATAAGTTTTTCCCTCTTTCAATTATATACTGCTATATTCGGTTCTTTGGATGCTCATTTGCAAAGAGCCGTACATCTTTCTTTTGCCATGGCTTTAGTCTTTTTATTGTTTCCCAGCCGCAAAAACTGGTCTCGGGAACATTTACACTGGATGGATGTTATTTTGGCGGTGATAGCAACTCTTATGCCGCTTTATATAGTTGTTTTTTATCCGCAATTGGTATTAAGGGCGGGCTTGATGACTACCAATGATATGATCATAGGGGGGATCGGAGTCCTGCTGGTTTTGGAAGCTGCCCGCCGGGTGGTAGGCTGGCCGATCGTAACCATCGCAGTTTTATTTCTTACTTATGCTTTTGCAGGCCCCAATATCCCCGGAACCTTTGCCCATCGGGGTGTCAGCCCGGAAATGCTGGTGCAGCATCTCTATTTTACCACCGAGGGGATTTTCGGCATACCTTTAGGGGTTTCGGCTACCTTTATTTTTCTCTTTATATTATTCGGCGCGTATTTAGAAAAATCAGGGTTGGGGCAGTTTTTTATCGATTTAGCTAATTCAATAGCAGGATGGGCTCGGGGCGGACCTGCTAAAGTAGCTGTAATATCCAGTGCCTTGATGGGAACTGTGTCTGGCAGTTCCGTTGCGAATGTAGCAGGTACTGGCAGCTTTACAATACCGATGATGAAAAAATTAGGTTATAAACCGGAGTTTGCAGGAGCAGTTGAAGCAGCAGCTTCTACCGGAGGCCAATTGATGCCGCCCATCATGGGGGCGGCTGCTTTCTTGATGGCTGAGATGGTTGGCGTACCCTATATTCAGATCGCAAAAGCAGCAGCGATTCCTGCACTGTTATATTTCACCGGTATTATGATCGGTGTTCATCTGGAAGCTAAAAAAAATGGCTTAAAGGGCATATCACGAGAAATGCTGCCCCGGGTTGGTAAGATTCTCCTTGATAGAGGCCATTTAGCTTTACCTTTAATCGCAATTATTTATCTGTTGGTTTCAGGATATACACCAATGCGGGCGGCTTTGTGGGCCATTGCTTTGACCATAGTGGCTTCAATGTTCCGGGCTTCCACTCGTATGTCAGTCAAGGATATTATTAAAGGCCTGGCTGATGGAGCCAGAAGTGCTCTGGGAGTTATCATCGCCTGTGCATGTGCTGGTATTATTATTGGAGTAGTTACCAAAACCGGCCTGGGATTAAAACTGGGCTCGGTTTTGATTGATTTGGCGGGGGGATATTTATTACCAACCTTATTCTTCACCATGGTTACATCTATAATACTGGGCATGGGGGTTCCCACTACTGCTAATTATATTATTACCGCCACCATTGCTGCACCTGCGATCATTCAATTAGGGGTGCCCGTATTAGCAGCGCATTTGTTCACCTTTTATTTTGGCATCATTGCTGATATTACTCCGCCGGTAGCATTAGCAGCTTTTGCCGGTTCGGGTATAGCCCGCGGCAATCCGTTCATGACTGGAATAAGAGCTTCCATGCTGGCAATTGGTGCTTTTATTATTCCTTATATATTTGTTTTTTCACCGGCATTACTGTTGATTGACGTTACTTTGCCCAAAATATTAATGTTGCTTGTAACTTCCCTAACCGGCATGACCGCAGTATCAGCAGCGGTATTCGGGTTCTTCTCTACAAAAACCGGGTGGATCGACCGGTTGTGTTTCCTGATTGGGGGGTTGCTGCTGATTGACCCTGGCCTTATGACAGATCTCATTGGAGCATGTATTTTAGCTGTGGGCATGACCTTTCATTTGTTAAAGAAGAAGTCCGATGAGAAAAAAGGAATCGTCTATTTATAAAAGTGAATAGCTCCAGTATTGAGACGAGAGATTTTTATCCCTCGTATCAGAGCGACAAAAAAACTAATCTCACTTTGCATTGCAAGCCCCGCTCGATCAACGTTATACTCAGGGACATTCCTTCTTTATAAGGCGTGTCCCTGTTCCATATATCGCCTAAATTGCGGGGCTTTCTCGTGCCTCGATCTTCACTGTTTTTGTTCGGCTTTTTTTCATATATTTTTGGTTTGATTAGTGATTCATAGTAAGAAAAAAATCTACAGGGTATAATATTAGGGAAAAACGAAGGAGGATAATTTTACATGTCAAAACAATCAGAACAGGAAAATATGCTATATAACTGGAAACTTGAAGATATATATTCTGATGAAAATCAATGGGAAGAAGATTACAGGCAGATTCAGCAGTTAAGTGCCCAACTGGGAATATATCAAGGCAGATTAGGCGAGTCAGGTTCCACGCTTTATGAAGTTTTTATTTTGACAGAAAAAATGGAACGCATGTCTGACAAAGTTTATGTATATGCAAAAATGCGCCAGGATGAGGATAATACCAATGCTTATTACCAATCTCTGTTTGACCGGGCAGAAAGCTTAGGTATACAGGCCAGCAGTGCGGCAGCCTTTATTGTTCCAGAAATATTAAGTATTCCGGAAGAAAAAATCAATGAATTTCTGGCAGAAGTAACGGAACTCAGAAAATATACCCACTACCTGGACGAATTAAAACGGCAGAAACAGCATGTTTTATCTCCGGCGGAAGAAAAACTGCTGGCAGAAACGGCAGAGCTGTCAATGGCTTCGAGAAATATTTTCGGTATGCTCAATAATGCTGATATAAAGTTTCCGCCTATCAAAGATGAGAACGGTCAGGAAACAGAAATGACCAAAGGCAGATTTGGCCGCTTTATGGAAAGCCCGGATCGGGAAGTAAGGAAGGCCGCTTTTCAAAGCCTTTATAGTTCCTATGGAAAATTAAAAAATACACTAGGGGCAACCATCAATGCCAGTGTAAAAAGAGATATATTTTATGCGCGGGTGCGAAAATACCCTTCTGCCTTGGCAGGGGCCTTGGACAGTGACAATATTTCACCTGCTGTTTATGACAATTTGATTACGGCCGTACACAATAACCTGGAACCAATGTATAAATACCTGCGCTTACGTAAAAAAGTGCTGGGACTGGATGAGCTGCATATGTATGATATCTATACTCCCTTGGTCAAAGAAAGGCCAAAAGAGATCGAATATGAGACCGCCAGGGAAATGGTTTTAAAGGGCTTGGAACCGCTGGGGAAAGCATACGGAGATATTATTAGGGAAGGTTTCAATGGTGGTTGGATAGATGTTTATGAAAAAGAAGGCAAAACCAGCGGGGCTTATTCCTGGGGCAGTTATGATACCCATCCTTTCATCTTGATGAATTATGATAACAAGCTGGATGATGTCTTTACCCTGGCCCATGAATTAGGCCATGCCATGCATAGCTACTACTCAAATAAAAACCAGCCTTTTATATACAGCCAGTATAGTATCTTTCTCGCAGAAGTGGCTTCTACGGTAAATGAATCGCTTTTGATAGAGTATTTGCTAGCTGGCAGTGAAAAAAAAGAAGACAAGATCTATCTTATCAATCACTATCTTGAACAATTTAAAGGGACCATGTATCGCCAGACGATGTTTGCCGAATTTGAAAAAATCATTCACGCAACCGTCGAAAAAGGAGATGCACTCACACCGGAACTATTAAGCAGTATTTACAGAGAACTTAATAGGCTTTATTTTGGTGATGAAGTAGTCATTGATCCGGAAATTGATTTGGAGTGGTCCCGTATTCCTCACTTTTATTCTGCTTTTTATGTCTATAAATATGCTACCGGTTTTGCTGCTGCTACAGCTCTTAAGGAGAAGATCCTAAAGGAAGGTAAGGCAGCCCTGGATAAATATATGACATTCCTGCAGGCAGGCAGTTCAGACTACTCGTTAAACATTCTGCAAAAAGCCGGCGTAGATTTAAATACTCCTGAGCCGGTGGATCAAGCATTAAATTATTTTGCTCAACTGGTTGAACAATTGGAATCTTTATTAAAATGAACACAATATAAATTGAAAAATTATTGATTCTCTCAAACCCCGGCCGAAACAATGTTTTTAGCCGGGGTTAATTATCACCCAACAAATTTTAGTTCCTATCATTAAATATAATGGGGAAAAGTTGAGCATAATTATGAAAAGATGTATTAATGAAGGAGGATGCCGGGTTGAATCCAATCAACAGTGAAGAAATATTTGAAAAGACCATGTTGGATATCACACCCCAGTTAAGCTATTTCAACAACTATGATCTTGTTATAGGGATACCTTTTATAAATGAAGGTGACCAACTGACCCAACTGCTTCGTTCAATCGATGAGGTTTTAAAGAAAAGGATGGGAAAGCGGCAGTTAATCGTATGTGCTGGTGATCATTCTGCAGGTGCGACTTTGGAAATGCTAAATAATATAACACTACAGCACCCACATATACAATTTTTATTGCCGCCTGAAATCAGCGGACGGGGAATGAGTGTAAGGGCCATAATTGAAATCAGCAAGCGGCTGGATGCGGATTTATTATTGTTCAGCGCCAAGATGGCTACAGAAAATGGTCCTGGAATAGAAGATACCTGGCTGGAAGGCCTGATTAACCCGATACAGGGACTGTACGATTTAGTTCTGGGAAGCCTCAGAAGGCATACCGGGATCGACAGCATAGCTCATATGCTGGCCGCACCCATATTGGAATCTTTTTACGGTTTTCGGGCTGGAGATCCTATGGGCGGCATTTATGCAATTTCACATGAATTTACCGAAGAATTGGCATATGAAGCTCGCTTTTGGGAAGATACCATCATGGGGGCAGGAATCGACTTTTGGATCCTAACCCGGGCTTTGGTCTGGAATAAGAATATTTGTGAAGTGAGTATGGGGGGACTTGTCAGCCCTCATAGCCTGGAGGATCGCAACCGGATATTCGCTGAAAATGCTCTGACTATTTTTGAAGCGTTGAAAAGAGACCGGTCCATATGGCTGCAGGAAAGACTGGTGATCAGAGTTGCTGATATTTTAGCCCGCAGTGAAATCAAAAAACCTGATGTGATTAGCTATTCATTAAAGCAGCTGCGGGAAAATTTTATACGTGGATACCAGGAATACGGACAACATTTTAGTGGCTTTACGGGAAAACAAGAAATTGAAAATTTAGCTTCCCCTGATGCTGATGATTATTTTATGAAGGATGAAATGTGGACCAGTGCTCTATTCTTCCTGTTCTTAAAGTATAGTTTCAGCATAGATAAGGAACACAAAAGAGAAATGATACTGGCTTTGACTGCCCTTTATAACGGACGGATAGCTAGTTATGTACAGGAGATGCAGCAGTTTAACAAGAACGTTACCTGCAGTACGGATGCTGAACGGGATCAGTTTATGGTCAGAAAGATGGAGTCTGTGAAACAGCGGTTGACCGACTATTTTTGGAAAATGAAACCTGATTTCAGCCGCCGATGGGTGATGAAAAACGAAGAGATGAAGCCGCCTTTAATTCCCCTGGGCTATATGGAATATGTACCGGGAGTGCCAATCGTTGTTCCTAAAAAAATTACCGGTAAAGGCGGAAGAATTGTAAATACCGATAATATTTTTAAAGAACTGCGAAAAAAATACGAGACTAAATTCAATCAGTTTATCAGTGAAGGCTTGGGTTT
>JAAZFJ010000327.1 GCA_012511795.1 Syntrophomonadaceae bacterium | reverse complement strand
TTCAAAATCAAGGAGTTCCTGCTCATGGATATTAAGCTTTAAAAGTATTTTCTTTTTTAAGGCTTGTCTTTCCATTTCTGAGTCGGCAGCTTTATCTATACTTATTTTTATATCACTAAGCCTGATCGTATAATCACCCCTCAAGTTGACACGGAGATAACCCTCCTGAGCATAACTATAGGGCATACCCATTTTGGGTATAACCCTCTGGGTCACAGGCAGGCAGGCGGAGAAGGTGTCAACTATTATCCTGATTGCTCAACACAATAGAGCTGCATTCTGCCCGGCGATATATCCCGAGGACCATGCCCACTGAAGATTGAACCCGCCGCATATTCCATCAATATCTATAATTTCGCCGGCAAAAAATAATCCTTTAACCAGTTTCGATTCCATAGTATTCTGATCAATTTCCCTGGTATCAATACCGCCAGCAGTTACCTGGGCACTTGGCCAGCTTCTGGTTCCTTTGATTTTAAATCTCCAGTCAGTGAGGATATCTACTATTGGTTCCTGCTCTTTGGGGGAAAAACTTTCGGCAGGACGCTTCAGATCATCTACCCCAGCCTGTTTCAGTATTACCGGTATCAGGCGTTTGTTGATCAAACCCACCATACTGAAATCGATGGGTTTTTTCCCTGCTGTTTTGAAGCGTTTGTTTATTAATTTTCTTACTTCTTCTTTTGACAACATATCCATGATAGTTATTTTTAAATACGCATCTTTGTTATCACGAATCAATTCACCGGCTTTTCTGCTGATCTGCAGAATTGGCGGGCCTGAGATTCCGTAGTTGGCAAAAAGAATATCTCCCCTGTCCTTGGCCAGAGACCGATCATTATGTATTATTTCTGCTGTACCAACAAATTTAACTCCATCGATACTTTTAAAAAATGAGCCCTCCAGCATTAATTGCACCAGAGCAGGAAAAATATCGGTTACTTTATGTCCAAGTTTCACGGCCAGATCATAACCGCTGCCATCAGAGCCGCTGGCAGGCATGGCTTTTCCGCCGGCAGTAATAATAACGCTGTCTGCGGGATAAGTTTTACCGTTTTCCGCTTCTATTTGAAATTTGTAATTCTTTTTTTCTATGTTTTTTACCAGAGCATCACAAATGATATGGACTCCTGATTCATTTAATTCATATAAAAGTACATCCAGAATACTGGAAGCCTGGTCGGACATGGGAAAAACCTTGCCCAAATCCTCCACTTTATGGGCAATGCCTAATTTTTCAAAAAATTTGATGGTATCAACTGCATTGAAGCTCTCCAGTGCATTTTTGACAAATTGGGGATTTTTTCCGTGATAACAAGGAATATCAGCCTCAATATTGGTAAAGTTACAGCGTCCGTTGCCGGTGGCCAGAATTTTCTTGCCTATCCGTGGATTCCTTTCCAGTATAGTCACATTTGCGCCCATTCTCCGGGCAGAAATTGCAGCCATCATACCTGCTGCTCCCCCACCTACAATAATTACTTGCTTTCGTACTGTCATAATATACCTCAGCTAACATAATCCATATCTATGGTAATATATTTCTCTTTTACAAGTTAATATATCACTGTTTATATCAATTAAATCATTTCAATAAATATCCGGGCAATAGCCGGATCAAATTGTGTCCCGGCATTTATTTTGATTTCCTCAATTGCTTCTTCCCTGGTAAGGGTCTTTCGGTAAATCCGTTTCTCAGTCATGGCATCATATGCATCTGCCAGGGCCAGAATACGTGAGAGGAGAGGAATTTCTTCCCCTTTTAAACCTTTTGGATATCCTGTGCCATCCCATTTTTCATGATGAGTCAGGAT
>JAAZFJ010000326.1 GCA_012511795.1 Syntrophomonadaceae bacterium | reverse complement strand
GGCGAAGAGCTTCCTTTGGAATAACGAAATTGCGTTCTCCGATAAACAATTTAGGAAAACCTTCTATAGCTGCATATTCATATATTCTGTTTCTCCCGATTCTCATTAGCTTTGCTGCTTCTTGCGGCTTTAAGAAATCTGGAGCATTCTGCCATGTCATAACCCTTTGAGAAGTCTGAATTACGTTTATAAGTTTAGAAAGCTGTTCAGAGATGTCAGGCGATACCTCCTTTTGATTATGTTCTTTAATAACTTCTTGTCTAAGCGCTTCTTTCATATTCTTTTAACCTCCGATGTAAGTATTTAATCCTCCGTTTGAACTCCTTTTAGTGCATCCAACTAAATATCTATCTCGCTCTACTCCGCCATATTTTTCGCTTGGCGGTGTTGGCGGTCTTCCCCCCGAGCCCGTTATATCAGGCTCAACAACCAGTCCGCCAAATCCGCCATCAAATATTTCTTCCGGTGTTGATTCAGTCAATAGTTTTGGCCAATACCAACGTTCACCTTCCCGGTAAGATTTAAAACCTAGTTGAGTTTTCGCCCGTTCTAAGGTGCGAAAGCTTATTCCTGCCTTTTTCGCTGAGCACGAATTTCGCTAACTTCTAGCGGTTTGAAAGATAAAAGTTCATACAAAAAATCAATTGCTTCAATTAATCGTGAATTTTTTCCATCATTCTCTTGATTATGTTTTAGCGATGGAGGAGCTAATAAATCCTCAGCGGTAAAACTACTCACGCCTGCCCATCCGAAACCAAAATCTGGATGAATCTCGAAATTCAGTGTTACGCCGTTCTCGGCACAGCTGCTTTTGATATGTGCCATTGCCTTCTGTTTAGTAATCGGTTCCTGCCCAACGGTCAAAACCGATCTGGCTGCTGCTGCAAAATCAATGCTGCCTATTCCCCTATAAAGTGCCTTACTCCCGCCTTTGCTAATATGCCTTATCGCAAGTACTGCGCACCCGAAAATTTCAGCCAACTTACTTAAATTGCTCAGCAATGGCCTGGTTTCGTTAGCCCGGTGCATATCGATTTTATCGCCTATATATGCTTGTAGTGGATCAATTACAACTAAAACAGGCTTTATTTCTTCCAAAGCGATTTTTAATACATTCAGATCCCTTAAGGTAAAAGCCATTTCCTTTTCATCTTCTGCTCTTTTCCATCCGGTAAGGCAATAGATCATGCTCCTGTCGGCACCCATTTTTTGAAGTCGCGGCACTACAGTATCAGCCAGGCCGTCTTCGGCAGTCATAAATAAGACTCTCCCCTTATTTATCTTTATGCTTGGCTGTCCTTCCTGATCAGGAAGCAGCCCACCGGTGCTAATAGCCGAACAAAGAAATAGCGAAAAAAATGTTTTGCCTAATCCTGGATCACCTTCAAGGATCGTTAGTTTGCCGTATGGAATATAAGGCGGCCATAAGAATTGAACTTCTTGCGGTTCTACATCTTCCAGATTTGTTATTGATGGGATTGGCGGTGGGATTGGTCTCTCTTGTTTTTCAGCTACTAAGGCGCGTGCTACATCTATTGCCTCCATTTTATTGACTCCTTTGTCACCCAGACTAAAATAAGTTGCTGTGAAGCATCACTTTGCACTATCTCATCCAAATAGAAGCTTATTATATCCTTTTTTTTTCACCGCCCAGGAAACGACAGGAATATCTAAAACTTGTTCAGTACAAACATGAGCAATTACCCGGTGACACCATTTCTCTATTAACCTTAATCTCTTAATCTCATCATCGATAATTTGCTGCAATTTTTGGGCTATAGCTTCTACCTCAGCATGCTGTTTTTGAATATTCCAAATATGCTGGCATGTTTCGCGATTAATTTCTTCACCCACTCCAGCTTTTACAGCCAGTATGTCTTTGGCAGCTCTAAAACCAATGTTATTTATCTTCATTGCAAATGTAAAAATATCCCCGGCCTCCTTGCAGCCAAAACAATAAAACATCTGCTTTTCGGGGTTAACGGAAAAACTAGGCGTTTTCTCGGAATGGAAAGGGCATAATCCCCAGTAATTTCGTCCCCTCCGGGCTAAGCGTACATGCTCGCTTATAAGGTCAACAATATCCAGCCTTGCCTTGATTTCCACGGTTGTGTTATAATAAGTCTTAATCATAAAGAAAATATCATCTCCTTGTTACCCGGGGCTGCCACCCCGGGCTTATTGTTTTTCAAATGTTTACTTATTTTGAGATGCCAGATCTTCCTCGATCTGCATCTCTACCCATTTACGTAATCCGTCCCGGCTAATCCGGATGTTTCTTCCTATGCGCATCGACGGGAAACCGTTAGATTTGCTGAGTTGATACGCTTTGTTAATACATATGCCCATGAAAGTTGCTAGTTCTCTCGGTCCGAAAAAGACCGGCAGGTTTTCCCAATCTAAAACTTTCAATTCTGAAATATGAGAATACATTTCCTCTGGATTGCTCATATTCTTAAACACCTCCACAAAAATATGATGAATTAGCATAAATAAAGCCAATCTAAATATGCTTAATATATGCTTAATTGGATCTCCGTGAAGTTAATCACGATATTTACATTTTTATTTTTTTGGAATCTTCCCCGGGAATCGGGATTTTATGGTCTTGAATAGACAAATCACTGACAAATCAAATGTTTTTTTGATCTCAGTGATTCTTTCCCGCATTTAAGCGGATTTTATTCGGGATCTGGCGATTCCGAACTCCCCAACTAAATGGGATTCAATTTTTTCCTAAAACATGGAGAATGCCCAGGAGTTCTTTGTTAGATCACTGCCCTAGCAGCTTTATTAAACCTATCCCTCCTATTAAGGAGGATTTTTTCATCTCGTCTGGCCAAATAGAGAATGTATTCTATTTATGGTATGTTACAGCAAAATAACAATAAATGCAAACAAATTTTGCTAAATATTATTTGAATCTATTAAAATATGGTATTTAACTAATAATATTAATTAAGAACCTTAGATACTAAAAAAGCTTTACTGCATAACTATCTAACTTTAGACATAATCCTTTGTTCAAAAATTACTCCTATTAAATGTGATTTAAGGAGTTTAAGATATCCCGTTTATAGAGATTTATCCTACGCACTTAAAAACCATACAGCGGAGTTTTTACAGCCTTGAAAATTAAATAGTAAAAATGCAACATAAGAAGAATCAAGAAATCAAAAACTAAAGACCAGCCAGTTCTCATCACTGTTTTTAGTAAAGTGAGAAAAATAGCCATCTACAGGCAACTGCAGATGGCTATTTTTAAGGTTGGTAAACATTGGTACACACGGGTAAAGTGTAGTCAACATCTCTTAATCTACTTTGTACTGCATTTATGTTCATTATTGTATCTTTCTGTGAACCGGTGACCTGCTGATTACGAATCCGTATAAACTCATTTTGTAATGTATCACAGGTTATCATAATCCCCAGTATTAAGCCGTTCACAAAAATATTATATTCACTTTAGCTCATAACTTTTTAAAGGTTTTTACAAAAATAATGTCCAAATAATGACTTAATAATTGACCATTATTGCATCTAAGATATTGCGCTCTTTGGTTGCGATATGATAACTATCCCCCTCACTAAAATCAACCCGACTGCGTTCATAGGTGATGTTCATTACCTTGTGGTTATTAGGAATGATCTCAATTCGTTTCCCGTCTTTCATCGCAAAAGCTTCAATGAAATTACACTCCTCAAGGGCTATATATCTCAGATAGTCTACTTTGGTATCAATCTGCTGGCCATTAATGTAAATTGCCGCTATGTCCACAATGATTTGTGGCTCATTGGATAGAATAATGTATGGTCGAGATTCTTCTGACATTATAGCCTCCAACTAGAAGAGCCTTGTTAGTAGGGTGGTAATCTGTTCTGTGAGAATTAATCAATTCGATAAACTTTAGAGGTAGGGTATCCACCATGCACTCCATGCTCGTACCCGATTTTATAAGCTCTGCCGTCCGGGAGATCTACTTTAGCAATATTGTTGTTAAATGCGATAAACCTTAGAAAATGATAATAGTTGATCTGCACACCAACCCTAACACGGAATTTTTCCGAATAGCACACTTCACCTTCTGCAACTTGATAGGCAACCCTATATGCATTAGTTCTGGGGTGTAATAGCATGACTTCACCCTTATCATTGGTAAGCCTTACATATTGAACACTTGATCCCAAAGGTCTATCTTCTGGGCAATCACTCATTTTTTTTCCTCCACAAATCAATTTATTAGTGCTATAAACAATACTTTTTTCCTTCATTCTGGCAACAGTTGAAGTTGGGATACACAGAAAAACCTCTATGGTTCTGACATCACCATTATCCAGAAACATAGGAATAATAATGCCAGGCCATCAGGAAGACTGCAACAAGTATCGCACCTGCATATAGAAGCATCTTTCTTTTGTTCGTTTGTTTGATCCATTCCTCACGGTCTAGATATCCATAATTACTGTTTACATAACTTAAATAAGCTTGTTTGCCGATTCCGTAAAAAATCACTCCCATGAATGCTGATGCAAATAATCCTACACCGATCGTAAATACAGACGAGGTAATACATCCTATTGCAACTGACAAGAGGCTACTGTCATAAGAAGCGCTGTAGTAATAATCGTTGGGGATTTGATATCCCCAGACGTTTAATATAATCCATACCGTTATCCCCAACACGGTGATACCGAATGTGTGCGCTTCGTTGTCGATGAAAATCTGGTCCTGAATCATAGTTAGCTGCTCAATTGCACGCTCTGTATTCCCCTCAACGATGAGCTCCTTTATATGTTTGATATCTCCGTAACTGATAGAGTCAATCATGGTTATATCCCTCCTGTCATTTAGTTTAATTGATCTTATTTCGTCCGTCGTTCCCTCTAATTAGCTGCCATGGCTTTCTTTTTTTAATACACCTTTTACCAAATGTTATTCCCAGGATGTTAATTACCCTCAGAGCTTGATCAAATATACTCCAGGTATCAACATCCTTTGATTTGCTGTAAGCTGTGGTAACATACTGCTGATAACTGTCATACAATCCATTAATGTATAAGGACAACGTAATATCAATCAACGGGATCCATTTTTTATCGGCTGCCAAACCACATCGATCTTCCAGCAGATCTTCGTAATTATAGTCTGTATGTTCACAATAGAGTTCCGCTCCAAATTCATCGGTTAAAACCGCCAATTCAAACCCTTTCGAAAACACATACTTAAAACTCAGGTGGAAAGGATTCCTGCCATTAAAATCTGATATTTTTGAATTGCTTACGTCGTCAACAATAGCTGAAATTAAATCTTTTTGGGTCTCTTGAGTAACTATAATCTCATCCTTGTTGTCAAGCAGCCCGACTTCAACAGCATAATTAGTTAATATTTCAAACAAGCTCTCGGAATCGTAGTTCATCAGTATCTCTCCTTTACTTGATACTCCGGATAGTATAAAAGCGATGATTATTATCTCCTCTGAGTTGCCCGCTGTTTTAATTTTTCGATCTCTTCTGATTCCGAGGCTATGCCCATGCAACGAAGGCTTCCTGTGCTTAATTTAAAATTAAACTTTGAGAGATCATTCCACGTCAGTTCGCCGTTGTCATATTTTTTTAGAAACCTATCGATTTTGTTCAGTTGCGGCTGGTCAGCTTTCGGGCCCATGCTTCTTCCCATCCTCGCTATGCAGTATAGGTCATTTTCTCTTAATAGCTGTTGTACAATGCTGTCGCAGTCCTCGCCTTCAAGCAAATAATGTTCGGTGCCAATCCATCCTGTCATTTCGAAAAGAACCCACATATTAACCCCCCTATTCCAAAGATGATAAATAATGATAGTCACGCGTTCCGTTAATTTTGTTGTACTAATCATACAAGTATCATCATGCAAATAGGTCAACTGCCAGGGGACATTTAAAAAAGCCACCCCTATTCCAGGAGCGGCTTTTCGTTGAAAATCACTAGGGCTTCATTGACATCGTCCAAATCATACAATTGGTGCTCGATACAGTAATGTACAACGATATCCGTTTTATCAGACTTGACGAAAGTAAAGCCAGCGCTGGCTAGCAGTTCTTTCGTATCCTCGAGTGACAACCTCAGTGTTAGAGCCATTGCCATTACAGTTTTCTTCTTCGGTATATAAAGTTCTCTTCCCATTATTTTGGAGAAATGCTGTCTTGAGATGCCGCATTTGTGGTAGAATTCTGGATCGCTCCGAAAACGGCTTTTTGTTATATGAGAAGAAAGCAATGTCTTAAAAGGGATCATACCCTTCATAACATATTGGATACGATCTTGGAGCGAATCCAGAGTGCTGTGATCAAGAGAATACCTCACGCCAGTGGCTGAAGAAGCGTCCGAAGCGTTAAAAGCCTGCATACGAATCGCTTTGAGCTCTGCTTCTTCTCGGGCTGTCGCCTCATACAAAGTTTCCAATTCTAAACGGTTCTCTGTTCGGAGCATTAAATTCATTCCTTCTTAATTTAAAACATATACATTGCTGCGGCAAAAGCTATCACTGAAATGCCATAATCCCTTTGCATTCAAAAAGCACGAGATAAGTGCATTGAACCTATCCATTGCACTACATTTAATTGTAGGAGGTCCTTTCAGCCGGATACCGGTGCGCACCAGTGCGCAGTTCGGTGATTGCCTCAATGGCATCCCCGCAACTCAATTAAACCACTCGATATGGTCGGCCCTCTCTTTCATCTGCAAAAATCTTTCTCGAAATCGCGTTCAGTTTAAACTGTCTTCACACAGCTTGAGCCGGGCTTTTTCAAAAGGGTTACCGGTCTCAATGCCAAGAATTTCGAATTGCTATGCTCTTATCTAATGCCTGGCTCTTGCTATCCATAGAGATTTTAACTTCGGCTTCCTCCAGCGTGAGATAACCACTTGGCTGATCTCATACTTGGTGGTAATCTGGTTGACAGTTTTTAAAGCCCACCGTTTTGTCAACACGATTAAGTAACACATTACAGAAAACAGCTCGCTTGGAATTCGGTAGGAGTCATATAACCAAGTAGCGAATAACATAGGCTCGTATACATCATCTGAATAAGGCATCCTATGTTTGTGATACTTTACCGTCTTTAAATATGTCCACCTTGGTTTCCAAACACTTGCGCAATGCTAGATCATTGGCACCAATCTCAAACCATCCATTGGGTTTTTGATAAAAATCCAAGCCTCGGCCAATCTTGATTACCCAGCCGTTATCGAGGCGAATTTCACGATCATGCATATTGGGCCTTATTTTTATATCCAGGATTACATCTATTTCCATCAGACTTTCTTTGAGCTCTTGCAGCCTTTCCTTCATATCCGATACATTGGTATTGTCATCACAACTGGTAATAAGATTAATCTGCTGAATAGAAGAAAGCTTAACCACAGCTTCGCAAAAGCGCACGAAATTTTGAAGCTGGTAGTTAATCCGGATATATGGATCCTCAACAGTTATGGTTTTGGCTGCCTTTAAATACGGTCCTATTATGGATTCATAGCTATATCCTGTATCTCCGTAAAGAATAGTATAGTGCTGTTCTTTAGGTTCTAGTTCTTCCGGCAGAGATAATTCTACAGCCGGTGATGCGGAACCTGCACACATTACCTCTTCAGATACCGATTCCTTCACTACTGCATCTTCCACAGGTTGCTTTTTGGATGTACCGGATGACGGCGTAGTGGTTCCATCCAGTTCCTTTCTTATAGGTCGCTGGGTCGCCTGAGCGTTTTTCGATTCCGGGCAAAAAACTACTACTTCTTGTCCATCGCGATCAATAAAGGAAAGATTAATCCGGGCAAATTCATCATCTGGTTTGCGTTTATTCATCTGTTCTTTTACCCGGCGGCGTCCTTCTATCGCATAGGCCACATACTCATCAAACTCTTCATTGCTAGGCTCTCCCACCGGATGAAGAATTTTAAGAAAAGCACAAACGGTCTTCTTAATTCCCTTCTCATCACGACCCTCCACTGAACTACCCAGCTTGATCCGCTTATTCACCTCTTCATAACGGTTGGAATGCTTCAGTTGATAGTGAAAAGCTTCCGCCAGATAATCGGTAATAAACCCGTATTGGTCGGTTAAGAACTCACTGCTGTTTTTGGGCATCTCCCAGCCCGGTAAATAATAGGTAAAACGGTCTAGTATAGCCAGATCGAATTCCTTGGGCAAAGGCATAAATAAGTCATAGTCGGTGGAATATACCAATTGCTCAATGGACTGATCAATATTTCCTACAAAAGACATGCTGGCATCAGCGATAACTTCAACCCCACGGGAGAATCTGCCGTTAGCCATATAATCCTTCATAATTTGAATGGTGTCAGCGTCTTTTATCTTAATCCCCGCCACTTCGTCAAAGGCAACTGTATCCCAAAATCCAACCAGGCCCACTTTATTACGGGCATTGTTATAAAACAACGTGGATTTGGTGGCCTGTCCACCGCTAATTAACGTGGCATAGGGAGAAAACTCACTAAAGAAATATGATTTTCCGGTACCGCGCGGTCCCAACTCGATAAAATTGAAGTTGGCCTCCACCAATGGTGCCAGGCGGGCTATATAATGGAATTTCATCCGCTTGGTCAGTTTTGCTGGCTCCAATCCGACTGATCGTAATATAACATCCAACCATTCATCCCGTGTAAATTCTTGCCGGCCTTCGCCATAGCGTTCAAAATCAAACCGGCTAAGTTGAATTGGCATAAGATCCTCAATTAAGAAGGCATAATTATCCTGATCAAGATTATTATAGGCAAGGGTTACTTCAGCCCAGATACCTCCCTCTAAAAGGCGGTCGTTATCCTTATAAAAACGCTCACTAATGGCAATGCGCTGCGAGTTGAAATTCTCCAGGGCAGCCCAGTGTCTTTTCTCCTTTTCGATATAGCGCACATGCACCTTGTCTATAAATCGGTGTTTGCCTTTGGTAGCCACTTTCGATTGAGCAGCATTAGCCTCATCAGGTCGCACATAATTATCCTGTAGGGTAGCCAAAACAGCTTCCATCCCTGCCTGAATCTCAGCCGGATCTTCGCTGGCACAATAGCGAGCTAGCAGAAATTCCAGCACAAAGGTAGGCACATTGGTCCCCTTCTTAATACGGTGCAGAAGATCCTTGCGCACGACCCGTCCTTCAAATGTTGATGTTAGTTTATTATCTAATTTATCCATATCGTTACACCACATAATCCGTTTCTAAATCGACTTTGCAATAAGTGGTCAGGGTAGTTGGGTTCAAGGCCTTAACCGAGAATTTACCTTCATATTCAGCCTGCATCTTGATCGTCACCTGTATCCTTTCTCCGGGTTTAAGACTTATTGTCCCGGTAGCCGGATTAACTCTCCCTCCGCTCCTGGCTTCACCAACTACATTTCCCTTGGGGTCATGTGCCTCCAGTAGAATCTCCAATTCAGTATTCTGCCCGAACAAGCCCAGGTCCTGCAGGCTAATATCCATAACCGGCAAACGAGTGGTAATCCTTTTTGCACCATTTTTATAGGAGAGGTTCACATCCGGAGTTCTATAATCCTGCTTTTCTTCCTCCAGCCGAACTACAATCAGCGGCACAATCAATTCCTGCAGAGATGCACCACCATGAAAATAAACCATACCTGAACGGTAAGGAACCAATCCCCGTGGTCCGGCTATGTGAGGAAAATCACCACGAATACCGGCCATTGGAGCAGTCATTACGAAATTAGAAGCATCACCGTTTCCCTGTCCCAACAGCAGGCGTTCATGCTCATTAGCCCAATCACCTGGAGGTTTGGAGACCGCATCTCCTGCCTGAATTAGTAAATTGAGAACAAAACCATGATCTGTAGCAATTACTATCTCCTGGAAGCCTAATGTTTGCAAACGGTGCACTGCCACCCTAATCCGTTTCAACATATCCTGAATCAAACCCGAAGCAGTTTCCGGATTACTTTCAAATTGAGTATCTATCTCCACACTGCGTAACACCAATAAGTCCACGTCATTGGCTATTTTATTCTTTTTATTTAAAAAATCATTAAGAGTCATTTCCAAGAAACGCTGACCATATTGATTACGTAATACATCCATTCTTTGGTTAACATTCCCCAGAGCTAAGTCATCCAAGCAAGGAATAATGCTGCCATCTTGCTTGCGATTAATAACCAGAGCATCCCCAGCCCGGGGCAGTAAGCTGGCCATACCAACTTTCGTAGTGCTAGGCAATTGAGCCAGGGCTGAGTAAAGTTCAACCTTGCCATCTTCACTCAATTGTTTTGAGAGCGCCACACCCAGTTCATAACGAAGCGCATCCACCATAAAAAATGCGATGCGATGCCCTTTTTCCGTCAAACGGGGCGCAATAAAGCGGTCAAATACGTCGGCATTACTAAGCTTGCCTACTACCGGCCAGCCTGATATTTCAAAATGCCGGATGAACAAATCATGCACTTTTTCACTCAAACAACGATAATGAGCCCGTCCCAAATCTACCAATTGATTTAGATTAGTCCGGGATTCCAGATAATCACCCGCTGCCTGCTCAAACTCGCGGTGGATCCGATCCACCTCACGCAGACTGGCCACATAGAAATCGATGAGTGCTGTCATACTCTGGCTATAATCAGGAAGCTGTCGCTCATAATCAGCACAGACTTCCACCAATTCCAGAACTGCCCTGACCAGTCCCCATTGCACCTGGCTTTCACCGATATTACTCCATACCGAAGATTCACGGCCATGCAGAATCTTGCGGACTTCATCATGATCGTCTTTTTGCAGGCATTCAATCGCTCGTTCCAGAAACCACCGTTCTTCAAAGGGAAAGGTATCCCTCCTGCCCAGATCTTTGACACCTGCACAATTGGCAACCAGAGCTAAATCCTGTTCTATAGCTGTGGATCTGGAGATATATTCATTCTGAGTTCGCCGGTCACTGCGCAGGGTATCACAGAGATATTCGACCAAGTACCGGGCCTCCAGACAAGCTCGCGGAACCTTGTTCAAGTTTTCCGGCAATCCACCAGGCAGATCAAAGACAAATTCACTGAACAATATAAAACGCCATAATTCATCTGCAATAGATGACCAGGTTTTGCCTTTGGTAAGTAGTTTCATATCCAGGCTGGTTCGAAATAGTTCTTTGGCCTCGGCTACCCAGCCATCCTGGCCTTTAAGCGCGTTTTGTTGCTCCGGCGAGGGAGCTAATAAGGCCAGCAGGATATCACGGGCTGATTCCACCTTGAGCAATGTTTGCAGGGTAGGCCATCCCGGGCCACCACCGATGGCATCAATTACGGCAAAGGTGGGATTGGGGTTTTCGGAGAAAACCCGGCGTATCTGCGTGACACAATCGGGCTTGGCCTTGAGGCAAATGCTCATATATTCATCCCCATCGTTAACAGGATCGGGGAATATACTATCAAATGCTATGTAAAGCGCAAATGGATCTTTCACCTTTTCTTTATCATTCAATGGCGCCTTGAAAGGAACATAAATCAACATCCCTTTTAATTGAGCTAATGCTAATTCATTCAGGGTCCTGATAGCCAGCTCCCGGCTTAAAATGCTGCTCTCACTGGCATCTATTACTCGCACTTCCTCGCTTTCCATGTCCAGGCAAAGCTCCCGATAACGCATCTCCGGATCATAAACGATCAGCACTCCGTTCTTATTCAGCCGCGGTAATAATACCTCTTGTTTAATAAATTCTCGGATAGAATTCATAGCCCGCACTCCCACTATGTATTTTTCTTGCCCCGGCCACCCTTTTTCTTGGCCTGAGCAACGGGTTCTTCATATATGTCCTCCTGATCGTGGGCAATGGCCAGGGATTTATCATGTTTGCACTTCTCCCTCACCCGCTCCGGCCAAATGCTGTAGGCTAAATTGGCCCAATCATAATCGCCCTTCTCCAGCTTCTCCCAGGTTTCTTTCAAGGTAGTCCGCCATTTGGGTAAACGGAATAGCTTCCAGAGCGGTGCAGCAGTAATCTGCACCCCATCATTGAGATCAGGTTTCCAAAAGGCTGCCACTCGTAATAGCTCATCACGGAATTCCTGTAACTCCTGTTCCATATTGACCAGTTCTTCCAGCTCTCTCTCTTCCTTTCGGCTGCGCCCGCCCTTCTGCCGCAGTTGGCGAGTAGATTCCATTACCTGTTTTAACTTGGGTTCGATATAGTCATTTACACATCTATACAGTGTCTGGTCACTTAGACGCTGGTAATAGAGCCAGATCGTATAGGAACCGGAGGCAGTTGATAAAGGCCAGTAAATAGGAGCCTGGCGGCGGCTCTTGGAATAACGCTTCAAATGTTCGGCAAAGAAATTGCCTGGCTTGCGAAAATAATCCCGCAAAGAGTCAGCACTCAGGATCCCACAAGCCTCTTGCTCAATATCCCCGGCCTTTTCTTTCCATATTACCTCGATAGCTTCACGCACCCGGGCTACGATGTCCTCAGGCTGACCTTCGTCATCAACCAGAATACCGCTCCAGCTAATTCTTAAGGGGTAATCTTCTGGTACGTCTTGTGGACCAGCAGGTAAGCCCTGCTCATTCTGAAGCATTCCCGATGGGTAAACAGGAAGTGGTTCAAAAAGCTCTTCAAGTTCAGAAGCTTCTTTTCGTCCAGTGACGTAAAAGATGTCCCAACGGCCGACTACAAAGCCTACTAGCTGCGAAATAATTTCTTTGCATAGAAATAACTCTATTTCACTTGTACCTCTATCCCTATCCATATCCGGCCACGGGGTATCTTGAGGTCGTATTTTGGAGAAAGCTATTAAATACTGGTACTGTTGAGAAGTTAATTCTGCACTAGAAATGAAAATTTCGTCATTTCTTTGGATACAATTGAATAGCTGTTCAGAATCAATCTTATATTTGGCTTTTTGATCATCTATTAAAGATTTTAAGTTATTTTTTAAAAAGTATTTACCTTCAGTGGCAAACAAAGGGCAACTAAATTCTCTAGCTGTTTCATCGCATTTGAACCATGTCTTTTTTATATTAATAAGGCATAATGTATTATCTTTTATAAGTTTGCCAACTAACTCATCTAATATGGGAAGAGGCAACAGATTTACATACCCGCAATGTTTATGTTGTCCGCAGTATTGGTTTATCGTATATTGAGCAATGCTACTGTTAAGATAAGCTAAACAGATAAGAGCCTTATCATTTGAAATACCTGTAATTGCTTGACCTTCAGAGGTAAATACAGCTCCAGAAGGCAATATGTGTGCATCTAAAAAATCTCCTCTTTTCCCATACCCAACACCACTGAGATATTGATACTGAGGATTCCTCAAAACTACTGATTTGTTATAAATTACATTTAGCCCATGTACTCCAAAGGCAACAGTATCACGTGTTGGAATTGCAAAAAGACTAAATTCAGAGCCATTATAAAGAGATGAATAAAAAGACTCATAGCCCATATTGCTGACAAACGGCAACTCCCAAAACAATCGAAAGTGTTCATTAGATACTAAGGCATGTCCTTGCCTTGCTTGCAACCCTAATTGTTCTAAATTATCAAACTTAAAAAATAACTTCATAAGCAAGTCATTAAAATAGTATCCTACTATGGAATTTGGTAAACGTAAAAATGAACGCGGATCGACTAGGTGTATCATGTCCGCTAATTTGCCTTCTTTAAAGTCCTCAATCATTATATTAAGCTTTGTCCCTTTTAGGTCAGCAGAATAATCCCTTACATCAAAAAAGGAGGCGGCCCCTTCAACAGACTTAGAAGCCAAAACATAAACCGTTGTTTCAACATCTGCATCTAATACATTCCAACCGGTATCCGCAGCCGATACTATGTATAGGTCGAGATGATTTATTCGGAACTTTTCATATGAACTCTTAATTGCCGCGGTCCTATCAAAAATTACCCCAGTTAGTCCAAGCTGATTTGTTATATCTTTTGAACGAATAATAAAGGAACAAAGAAGATTCTTGTTCCATAGCTCATATCTTCTATTAAGATAATTTATAACTCTGCCCGAAGCCTCACCAAACGGTGGATTCATTAGAACAACATCATATTTCTTACGAAAAACATCAATAAAAGCAAATCCCCGGGCAGCATCCTGAGCAAAAAGGCGTTTCTGCACAGCATCTATGCCATCTGCCTGCTCAGCATATTCCCTTAAAGCATCCAGCAGTTTCTGCTCTGCAAAATTCCAAAATCGTGTTTTATCCCCGAGATCAGTAAAGTCAAACAGACTCGCTTGTCGAGGGGATTGGATATCTGGAAAAAGCGTATTCCTCTCATCATTACGAATTTGTATTTCCCTTTGGAACTCCTCCCGGGCCAGGTTTAGCACTTCTTCGATTTCTTCTTCAATTTTCAACAGAGATCCGGCCTCACCGGCCAGTTGCATCTTGTCAAAAATCATTTCCACCAGTTGACCCAGTACCCTGGGTTTCAGTTTACCGGCGAACTCCTCCAGCATTCCTTTTTCTCCAGGCATGGGTTCAGCACAAACCACATTGGATTTCCTTATCTGCGGTCTTTGCTGCGGTTTGAGCCCCTGACATAGCCAGCTTCGCTGGGCTCGTAACCATAGGGATAGCCCGGCGATTTGCACCGCTCGGGAATCAATATCCACCCCATGAATATTGCATTCAACGATCAAACGCGGTACATTGCGCAGGAATTCTTCTCTGCTGGCATAAGTTTGCTGTAATGGTTTCAGATTCTCACTGCGTGCAAAAGCTTGAGAACCCAGTTGAGATTCCAGATCCCAGGCTTCCTCATATATCTTTTCATATAGATCAAAGGCATACAGTCCAAAGTGCATGGAACCGCAGGCCGGATCCAGCATGAGGATCTCCCGCGGGTCTTTTAAGGGGCGATAGGGTATGTAAACCGCTTGCTGCAGCATCTCTTCCTGGCTCAGATCATCCGTGGATGCTTCCGTTTCTGGTGCTTCCTCACCAGCGGCCAGGAATATTTCCTGGGGTCGACACACCAGATAGCTACAACTATCCTTAAGCTGGGTCTCACCCCGGGTCATTTCATACCAGAGGCGCCCCAATGTATTATCAGTCAGAAATTCCACCACATAACGCGGCGTAAAGAACTGGTTGCGCACCGCAAGCTCGCGGCTATTACGCGGAGC
>JAAZFJ010000325.1 GCA_012511795.1 Syntrophomonadaceae bacterium | reverse complement strand
AAAGGTTTGAAAGTTGTACAAGGCACCCATCATTAAGTTTAGGAGGTAGCAAATATGACATCAAGAACTATGGTGAAAATAGATGAAGAACTATGTAATGGATGCGGCCTTTGCATCAGTCCCTGCGCAGAAGGTGCGTTGGAAATCGTTGATGGCAAAGCCAGAGTAATTAAAGATGAACTATGTGACGGAGCGGGCTTTTGTATAGGAGTATGCCCTAGTGGAGCACTTTCTTTGGAAAACCGCGAAGCCGAAGCTTTCTCAGAACAAGCTGTAATTATAAAGAGAGAAAAAGATGCAGAAAAAGGACTGAAATATATTCCACAGCATTGTTTTTCCTGTAACAGCAGTGAAGAGGAAAAATATTTATTGCCCGTTAAGCATAAAGGTGAGGCACTTTGGTGCTGTACCCGCTGTTTACCTCAACTGATCCATGGGTAAGCTGGCAATTAACTTAAATTTCCTGAGATAAAAGGCTTGCTTTTCAAGGTTTCCCATTTTATAATATAATTACGGTAGCGGAGATTATAGTAGTCCACAATCCTTAAATATAAAAATCTAAATAGATATTCAGTAAAATGTAAGTCAAAAACTCTATGAGGTCCGTTTTAACCGAGAACCAAAAACCCAAGTTAATCTTTAAAAAAGCTTTCAGGTAGTATGTTTAGTTTAAAAGAGAGGTAAATATTGATCGTAGTTTCAGTTATATCTCCGCTACCGTTAGAATAAGACTTCAGATATCCTCTACACATTGATGTTGAGGATATTTTTTTATATTGGATAGCAATAAAGGAGAATAAAATATGTACAAATCTCCAGCATTAGCGGGTAAAATATGTCTGGTTACCGGAGCCAGCCGTGGAATAGGAAAGGCAATAGCCGCGGCTGCTGCATTTCAGGGAGCAATGGTAGCCATCAATTACTGCCATTCAGAGCAGGAAGCAGCCATACTTGCTGATTCATTACAAAAACAGGGGTTAACTGCAGCACTCTTTCAGGCAGATATCAGTTCCACAGAACAGGTAGACCAGATGTTTGATGAGATAGAAGCCAGATGGGGAAAAGTTAATTTACTGGTTAACAATGCAGGAATCTCATGCAAAGCATTGCTTACTGATACCAGTGAAGATGACTGGTATCAGGTGATGGACATTAATCTTAAAGGAGCTTATCTTTGCACTAAAAGAGCCATACCGTCAATGATCTCTGCCCGCTATGGCCGTATTGTCAATATTGCTTCAGTCTGGGGCATTAGTGGTGCATCCTGTGAATCTATATATGCGGCTTCCAAAGGAGGCCTGATTGCATTTACCAAATCAATTGCCAAGGAGGCAGGCCCCTCGGGCGTACTGGTTAATGCTGTGGCACCGGGACCTGTGCAAACTGATATGTTAAACTGCGAGCTTGATGATCAGGAAATAAGAGATTTATCCATGCAAATTCCTTTAGGCAGACTGGTTACTCCGGAAGAAATAGCAGAAGTCTGTATTTTTCTGCTTTCCGCCCAGGCGGACTATATCAATGGACAGGTTATTACTGTTGACGGAGGTTTTCTGCAAGGCTAGATACAGGCTTAAAAAAACAGTTTAAAAGGTTTAGAATATAATAAGGCCAGTTTCATTTTTTATTTTGCAGGAGTGAAAAACAGTGAGTTTTAATTCGCCTTTGGCTTTAGTATTATTTGCCATATGTGCTTTCTGCCTTTGCGTAGCAATTCCGCAAATGGTTAAAAGTATAGAAAAAACACTGACCAGAGCAGAAATACCTTTGCCGCCCCGTAAGATATTAATATCAGGAATCGCCGTACAAAATCTATTTTTGGTGATCGTAGCTGTAGCAGCAGGGGTTTTGCTGGCACCAGCTGCAGGACTTCGTGCTCCGGTTTTAGAGGCTTTGTTATCTGCCGGTTCCCTGTGGGAAAGTCTGAAGCCCCAGCTTTTGCCGGGAATTATCACCGGATTTATCGGAATCGTAGTTTTTATTCTGGCCTATTATTCGTTTTTTTTACCCAGGCTGGATTTCCAGACTGTATGGGCAATAGAAAACCAGCGGCTTAACCTGAATTTATGGGGTAGGCTCTTATATGGAGGGATTGTTGAAGAAATTATTGCCAGATGGGGAATTGTGTCTATTCTTATTTGGCTGGTTACTTTGCTTCCGGGTGAAAGCGGACCGCTTATGATATGGCTGGCCATTATAATCAGCGGCATCGCTTTTGGCTTACTGTATTTGCCGGATTATTATGCAGCAGGCAGTATAAAAAGCGCAATATTTTTTACCTTTATTGCGTTTATGTATCTCTGGAACGCTATCATCTTCGGCTGGCTTTTTTGGCAATATGGGCTGGAAGCAGCTATAATTGCTCATATGCTGTATCTTCTTATCTGGTATCCTTATGATATGCGGCTGAATATCGCAAAAAAATTGGAATCAGAGTTGCAAAATGGAGCTACAGATTCGTAATTGCAATTGAGAGTTTTTTATTTAAGAGATTCTGCTGCAATGGATTAAATAATATGAATACCTTTAACTCTTATGCCATCTCTTAAATAGTATTTGCCATTGTCAAGAAATACCTTATCTATTTCAATCAAATGTTCCAGGTGTTT
>JAAZFJ010000324.1 GCA_012511795.1 Syntrophomonadaceae bacterium | reverse complement strand
TTGTAAATATCAGCGAGGATCATTTAGGACTTGATGGTGTAAATACTTTGCAAGACCTGGCGTTTGTAAAGTCGTTGGTAATTGAAGCGGTAAAGCCTGAAGGTTATGCAGTTTTAAATGCTGATGACAGCATGACCGAACAAATTGCTGCCAAGGTAGAATGCAATCTGATCTTGTTTTCTCAAAACAGGAACAATAATACGGTCAAGAGTCATATTGATCAGGGAGGAACTGCAGTGGTTACGGAAAAAGGAGCCCTCTGTCTTTACCAGGATAATAAAAGGAAAACTCTGATCAAAGTCAGTGAGATACCGATCACTTTTGCAGGAAAAGCCAGTTGTAACATTGAAAATTCGCTGGCTGCTGCTGCCGGACTTATCGCCTTGGGAGTGCCGCATCATATCATAAAGAGCGGCTTAATGTCTTTCATGCCTGATTCAGTCGCCAACGCCGGCAGGCTTAACCTTTTTGATATGGGAAATTTTCAAGTATTACTTGATTACGGACATAACCTTTCCGGATACAGGTCAGTGCTTCAATTTGCCAGTCAGCTTGATGCTGAAAGATTAGTTGGTGTGATTGGGATCCCCGGTGATCGTATCGATAAATCAATTTATGAAGTGGGACAGATATCCGGCCAAGCCTTCTCCAAATTGTATATAAAAGAGGATCAGGATTTAAGAGGCAGAGCCTCGGGTGTGGTTGCCAGTATTTTATATCACGGGGCAATAAATGGCGGTGCCCGAAAAGAGAATATTGAAATTATTTTATCAGAAGCAGATGCTATGGAGGCAGCTATTAAAAACGCAGCAGCAGGAGATCTGATTATCATGTTTTATGAAAGTTTCGATGCTGTTTTTGAATTACTGCAGGATTATATGAATCAGCAGGTGCAGCCTATTTCAATGTTCCCGGCAATAAATACAGATATTCCCGTATCTCCTCATTTACCGGTAGAATATATTCAATAAATCTGCTTATAATTTTGAACAAATTAGGCCCACCTTTGGTGAGCCTTTAGGTTTTTTTATTTAAATCGGGGGTTATGACAAAGTACGTAAGCTTTATTTAATACCACTTTAGCAAATATTCATTTCGTTCATATTCATGCTGCCAAACCATAAGCAAATCAAATACCAGTCCTATTCTTATTATGGTAGAATTATCTTAAAATAAATATAAGCAGGTTATGATTATGAGATCAATTGAAAAAATATTTATTGCAGCCGGGCTGGTTATTATACTTCTGGTAAGCGGCGGAATATATGCAAATAATAAGTTCAACCGTTTGTTTGAGCATATGGGTATGATGGGAGTAATTCTATCAGAAGAAAATCCTGCCGGCCATCTTTCACCAGAGCCCCAGGACCAACCTGGTCCTGATGGAAAGATAAGCAACAAGGACAACAAAGGTTTTAAGATAGAAAGAAGACCTTCTGCTTCTGCAGATGCTTTAATATATGATGAAGATCTGGAAGCCATCATCCAGACGAAGCTGGATAAACCTATTGAGCGCAAAGACAAAATAAAAGTGGCTTTAATATTGATAAAGAATCTGAGCATTGATGACATGACCTATTTTTATGATTTGATTACCTTAGGCTACACCAAAGAGGATATTCGCAGGGCACGTACGATACTGTCAGCCAATTTAAATGAGGAAGACATGGAAATTTTACGCAGTATGGCAGATAAGTACGGCTTCAAACTATAGATCAGCCGGAGTAATGTAACTTGCCGGCTGGTGTGCCTTAAACAGGCAGTCATTTCGGAGGATAATCATGATTGACATCCATATACATATACTGCCGGGTTTCGATGATGGAGCAGCAGATACACAAACAGCTTTGGATATGGCTCAAATAGCCGCCTCTGGAGATGTTCATACGATCATTGCAACGCCCCATGTAATAGCTGGTGTTTCCAATTATACTGCCGCTGATATTGTTTCGGCTGTAGATGAGCTTAACTTGCTTTTAAGTAAAAAAAATATTCCCCTGCTGGTTTTGGCGGGAGCCGAATATTATCTGGAATCTGACCTGCCCCAGCGCTATGCTGCAGGTGAACTCCTGACCTTAAACAACAGTCAGTATCTTTTGGTGGAACTGCCATTTGCCCAGATGCCCGTTTATACAGCCCAGGTTTTGTATGAACTTCAGATGCTGGGAATAACCCCTGTTATTGCTCATCCTGAAAGGAACAGCAGCTTTATCAACAGGCCACAGCTTTTGGGTGAACTGGTAGATCGGGGAAACCTTGTCCAGGTTACCAGTGGCAGTTTGTTGGGGAACTATGGCCAGACAGTGAAGAAAACGGCACGATATTTTCTGACCCAGGGTTGGATCCATGCGGTGGCTTCAGATGCCCATTCAGTAAAAAAACGTCCCCCCCAATTATTGCCGGTTGCCCGGGAACTGAATAAAATGGGGGGAAGTACTTGCACAAAGTTATTGCTTTCTGATAATCCATTAAAGATTGTAGAAGGAAAACCTGTTCAGTCTTTACCTCCCATACCAGCTAAAAAGTTCTTTTTTCGCCGTTAGGTGCATGAGGGGAAAAATATCGCCAGCCATATGCACGGAGGGTCTATACTGGTCATATCCACCCGGTGAGCCCGTTTTGCCGGAATCAACAGATAATCCCCTGTTTTCATAAGAACCTTATCATTGTTCCTGTAGCTTATAATTGCTTCACCCTGCAAGAGCAATACCCATTCATCTTTTTCCTGCTCATACCAGAATCCAGGCGG
>JAAZFJ010000323.1 GCA_012511795.1 Syntrophomonadaceae bacterium | reverse complement strand
TATGTGCCAAAGCTCCTATTTCAGACAGCGTTGACCCGTCATTTTCCAAAAGAGAAAACAGGACAAAAGACTGAGCCATGCTGACGCCAAACTTTTCAAGTTCCTGAGCTATATGCTTTTCTACTTTCTTCATCGTGGCCTTCAGTGTGTAGCAAATAAATGTGGTGAAATCTTGCATTTAAACTCCCTCTTTTTATTAAAATTATTGCTTTACTTATATTCTATGACTATTGAAATATTGTCAATAGTAACATAGGGTCAAAATCGCGAAATAACCCATAAATTTTTAATATATGAATTATCTGCAGGACGGTTTTCAGCAGGAATAATAATATTACTAAGATGTTTCGAATCGGAAAAAATTATGCATGGAAATTATATACAAAAGAAAAAACAATAATGAAAAAACTTCGTTTTAGTGACGGAGTTTTTCATTATTCTTCGTTGCACACTCTTAGAACTTAATTACAATATTTTTGATCTTTTTAATCATATATCCCCTGTGGAAAAGATCTAATATTTAAACATCATACCGGTTTCAGCTTTAACCAGTTTGGAGCCTAATGATTGTCTCATCATAGCTGCAGGATTAAATCCCGTACAATGAGCAACTGCGATGGTTTTGATATCCATTGCTTTTAGTGCTTCAATAGTTTTTTTGATTCTGGTTTCAGAAGCCATGGCCAGATGGGTACCACCAATAAAAGCTAATATTTTATGGCAATTGGTTTGTTCCATGCAATAACTGAGTGTATTGATCATTCCAGCATGTGCACAACCGCTTATGATCACCAAGCCATCTGCCAGACGAATCGCCAGTGCTGAATCATCTGCTATGTGGTCTTCCCTGAACTGCCCATCAACCTCTGTGCGGAACCCGGCGCCGGCATCTTCAAAATCATTGCTGCGAGGGATTTCCCCGCAAAAAAATATATTTGGCATAATTTCAGTAAAACTTCCTATTGCCTTGAAATTTGCTCCTTTTAAGCGTAGTTCTGATTCACTAAACCCGGCACCGACGGGATACAAACTGCCTGGCGCTCTTTCTACATAATGGGGTTCAAACATTGCTGGATGTCCATAGACATTTAAGCCAGGGTTCATTTCTGCTACCTTCAGAACTGCTCCGGTATGGTCAAAATGACCATGACTGATAACCAGAGCGTCCAAAGCAGAGAGATTGATCCCAAGGGCCTTGCTGTTTTTAAGTACTGCATCGGCGCTGCCCGTATCAAAAAGAATTTTTTTATCGTCTGCACTAACCAGAGTTGAAAAACCATATTCACCTATCAGACCAGGGACTGGAGTAGTATTTTCCACCAGTATTTGAATTTGTAATTTCATTTACGATGCTCCTTTACCAATTTTGTCCTGTTTCAATCATAACAATATTTCTATTTGGTATCAAAGAAAAAGGGGTTTCTATTAGAAACCCCTTTTCTAATCAAATAAAAATCTTCTAATCTTCGAAAGCTTCGCTTACTTTCCATACCTTCCATACATTACCGACTAAATCCGGACCAGGCTTTAAGGTCTGCTTACCAGGTTTCCAACCTGAAGGAGTAGCTTCGGTTCCCTCAGAAGCGCGGACCAATTGGAAAGCCTGGACCTGACGGAATGATTCCGTAATATTCCTGCCTACTGGGGGAGTGAGAACTTCAAAACCTTGAATGATCCCGTCCGGGTCTATGATAAATCTTCCTCTGGTTTCCACTCCGCTGTCTTCATCATAAATACCGTACATTTTCCCTATGCTGCCATCCTGATCTGACAGCATGGCAAAGGGGACGTCTTTGCCGATCATTTTAGATATTTCATGATCGTTCCACATTTTATGTACGTAAATACTATCTACACTGCAGGACAAAACTTCTACACCCAATTTCTTAAATTCTTCGTACTTTTCAGCAACTGCTGAAATCTCTGTAGCTCAGACGAATGTAAAATCACCGGGGTAGAAACACAATAATACCCATTTTCCTTTGAATTCCTCAAGTCCGATGTTTACAAATTTTCCTGCCAAATATGCAGAAGCTGTAAAGTCAGGAGCAGGTTTACCTACTTTTACCATAGATTGCGTTGCCTCCTTCATAATAACTTCGGAAGTTACTTCCATTTGTGCTGGAGATTTTTTGATAGGTGGTCGTTTACATCCTGGTTTGAATTCTTCTGGCATAAATCTAGCCTCCTTCCTTAATTAGGAATATAACATGTGTTTATAGTAATTACAAATACTTATAAATAATCCCCTTCAATCAACATTTACCACATCAGTAAATTGATTGATTGAATCTGGCATTAAATACCTGTCAGAAGTAGTCACAATTTCACTATTTCCCTCATAAAGTATTAAGCACCCAAATTTTAATGGAGGTGATCCTGTGAATGTCTGGGGATGGATACTGGCGATTACAGCGATTTTTAATGGCACTTTGCTCCTCTTTGCTTATCTCAACAATCAGGTATTTCCCCATCCACTTGAAGAAGAGGAAGAAAAAAACTATTTGGAACTGATGAAAAACGGCAGTGAAGAAGCCCGAAACAAGTTGATTGAACATAATCTCCGTCTTGTAGCCCATGTAG
>JAAZFJ010000322.1 GCA_012511795.1 Syntrophomonadaceae bacterium | reverse complement strand
TACTAGCTCAATCTAGTGCTAATCGCAATTAAGCTGATATTTTCACACTTTGTAATAGCATGTGACATTTGTTAAGATTATTACAAGTGATGAGAGGGAATGTATATGAAAAAAAGAAGAAAGATGGCTTTAATAATATTAGTAGTTATCGTGATATGTTGTGCAATATTCATAATACATTCTAAATGGGCAAGTTGGAATTCTGAAAGAATAATAGATGCGATAAAAGTAACAAAACCGGCAGAAACAATAGATGTGCTAAAAGAGACAAAATCAGCAGAAACAATAGATGCGGTAAAAGAAACAAAATCAGAAAAGACAATAAAAATACCAATAGCTGAAGATAAGATAAAAGAAACAACTACTGATATACCTATTGATTTTGATGCAGCCTGGGAAGTCAACCAAGACATTATTGCCTGGATTAAAATACCAAATACTACTGTAGATTATCCAATATTGCAAAGCCCGGATGAAGATAATTACTATATGAATCATGATATCCAAAAGGTAAAAAACCGTATTCCAGGAAGCATATACATTAACTTAAATAATAGTGCAGATTTGACAGATAACAACACCATCATTTATGGTCACAATATTCACATGTCAAGCGATGATGGCAAGGGCTCAATGTTTGGTGATTTAGAAAAATATTATGATAAGGAATTTTTTGAGGAAAATCAGGAAATAATCATCTATACGCCTCAATATATTTATATTTATGAGATATTTGCAGCAGTTACATACAATAATAAGCTCATACCAGCTCTTTATGATCTCGATAGAAAGAATGGTTACCAGGACTTTCTTGATTCACTCTATAATACAAATGGCGAAAAAGACAACTATTCTGCTAGAGCAGTGACAGTAGGGGACAGGATAATTACCTTATCTACCTGCACCATTGACCATGATCATAATTACAGATACTTAGTGACTGCAGTGCTTGTGGAAGAAAAGTGATCTAGAACCAAAACTTCCCGCTTAGGGAGTAGTTGTTGTTTTTCCAGTTTTTCTTTTCGATCAATCGTGTTGAATAGTATCCTCCACACCAGGAAAGTCGCTTCCCTATTTATACTTTAAATCCCTATTCGTCCTGGGAACGGGGCAGTAATGAGAACTTGAATGGATTTCTCCGTTTTTTCATCCCAAAGGGGGGTAGAGTCCGGTATGATGGTGTAAATTCGAAAATAAAGAGATGAGCCACATCTCGCCCTTTCGGTATAATAGATTTGAACCAAAAACCAAACGAAAGGAAAAAGATATGGCTCACTTAAATATTACACTAGACGAAGAAACATTGAAAGAATTAATGCTGGGGGATCGTGATAAAGCTGTGACAAAACTACTGGAATCTGTCTTCAACGCTGTCTTATCGGCTGAGGCGACCGATCAATTAGGTGCCGAACCCTATGAGCGCAGCGATAATCGAATGACTTACCGTAACGGATACCGGCTGCGCCAGCTGACGACACGGGTGGGCACACTAACTCTGGCGGTGCCCAAATTCCGTGAAGGGACCTTCTCAACAGAATTATTTAACCGTTATGAGCGAAACGAACAGGCATTGGTCCTGAGCCTTATGGAAATGGTTATCCAGACTGACTATATGAAGTCAAGTATCAAATGAGCAAAAAGTAGCGTAAACGCTAGACGCAGTGAACCTTGACAATAATGCATGCTGAAAAGGCCTGTGCCAACTAACACAAGCCTGACCAACACAAG
>JAAZFJ010000321.1 GCA_012511795.1 Syntrophomonadaceae bacterium | reverse complement strand
GCCGGACAAAAGATCAAAATGAAGGATAAACTAGCTCACATGCTATCGGAATACTATCATATCCGTGGTTATGACCGACAAGGCCGGCCGGGTAAAAAACTACTGCAAAAGATGGGATTATAGTGCTGCTTGAGGGGTCAGGCTTAGTTTGGTGTCATTATACGATGATATCCTGCAGGCCTTAAAAAAGGAGGTGCACCAGGAAAGGCTGATAGGGTATCGGAGGCTTGCTGCATAATTAATTATTTAGATAAAGGAGGGAAAAAATTTGGCGAGTGAAAACAAAACAGCAGGGAAGTTTGTCTTAAATCAAAGGCAAAAGCTTTTACTGCCGGTGGTCATGATCGGTGCTTTCTTCGAAGGTTTCGATTTTATGGTTGTTAATCTGGCACTGCCCTACATAAAAAATGCCTTTGGACTTACAGAGCAGACGGCAGCTTATACTTTGTCCGCCATTGCGGTGGGGGCACTGGTAGCATTCTTTGTAGTCAGGATGGCTGACAAAATCGGCCGCAGGCCAATCTTTATCTGGTCGGTCATCATCTATTCTGTCTTCAGCCTGCTGACAGCTTCATCGGTTAATCTGGCAATGTTTGTTTCTTTCCAGTTTATAGCCCGTGTGTTTCTGGTGGTCTGTTGGGCGGTAGGATTCATTATTGTAGCGGAGGAATTTGATACTGAATATCGGGGGAGAGCTCTGGGTTTTTTTCAAGGAGCGGCTGCTATCGGAGCTATTTTCCCGTCACTGCTTTTGCCTTTGGTATCGATGATACCTTTCTTACATTGGAGAGGCCTCTATATTATTGGTGCCCTGCCATTACTCCTGCTATTATTCTATGCTAAAAACCTTCCTGAGACCCAGCGCTTTATGGAAATGAAGGCAGGTAAAGGGGAAAATGCCCCGTCGTTATTCGCGGTATTTGCTGCCCCTTACCGTAAAAACTTGTTTGCCATCATGGCTTTGTGGTTCTGCATGTATTTATCTTATGCATCAGCAATGAACTTTTTTGCACTAAGGGTAGAAGGCGAATTGGGATGGAATGAAAACCAGGTGGGACTGGTAACAGCACTGGCATTTACTATCGGGCTCACAGGTTATGTAGCAGTAGGAAAACTGCTGGATATGATCGGACGCAAAAAGACAGCATACATATTTTTTGGACTGGGATCGCTTTCGGTTATGATGGTTTTTCAGGCCCAGAGTTTTCTGCAGGTAGCTCTGGCTCAAATTATAGGAGTTTTCTTTATCGGTACTTTTACAGTTCTATGTGCTACTTTTACCAACGAGCTATTTCCTACTGAACTGCGGGGTAATGTTACAGCCTGGGGCAACAACATTGTAGGTCGCCTTGGCCAGATAGCAGCACCGGCTTTGGTAGGTTTTTTATCCGCACCCTTGCTGCTTAATGGTATCGGCAATGCAGTTACTCTTATGGCCTGCGGAACGCTGCTATGCGTGTTAATTGTCGCTATCTTTTTACCCGAGCCTATGACTTTTCAGATTACGGAATATAAGCCGGACATTGAAGATGAAACAGTAATAAAAGGATAGAGATTAAAGAACAGGAGTGAGAAAATGAAAAACTTACAGGTAGTAGTAGTTGGTGCTGGAACTATGGGACATGGCATTGCCCAGGAATTTGCTGCTCATGGTTATCCAACTGTATTAATAGACAAAAATCCCCAACAAATAGAAACTGCCAAAACTTTGATTGCAGGGAATCTTGAAGTAATGAAAGCGGAAGAAGCTATAACTGAAGAACAGATTGAAAATGTTGCCAGGCTCTTAAGTTACGGCACAGAAGTAGAGAAATCAGCTCCTCAGGCCGGTTTAATAGTGGAGGCCATCCCGGAACATCCTCAGTATAAGCAGGAACTTTTCAGCCAGTTGGATGGGCTTTGCCCGGCGGATACCATTTTAGCCAGCACCACTTCTGTATTAAATATTTACGAATTTGTTTCTGTCAGCAATCCGGAAAGATTGATCATAACCCACTGGTGTAATCCACCACACATTATTCCCCTGGTAGAGATTGTTATGGGACCTGAAACATCGGAAGAAACCACGGCCAAAGTCAGAGAGATACTGACAGGAATGGGGAAAAAACCGGCGGTCTTGAGGAAGTGTGTACCAGGCTTTATAGTGAATCGTTTAAATGCAGCCCTGGGCAGGGAAGCAGGCTATATGGTGGCTCAAGGCTGGGTCAGCCCCGAAGATGTGGACGCAGCATTTTCAGGAAATGCCGGGATCAAGGCCCCCTTTGAAGGACCTTTGGAGTTGATGGATTATATCGGCTGGGATATAGCTACTGCTGCAGGTCAATACTTATATCCGCATCTGTGCAATTCTACTGACAGGAATGTTTTTGCAGAAAACATGGTGGAAAAAGGCTGGCTGGGTATTAAAAGTGGTAAGGGGATAAAAGACTACACCGGCAAAACCAGGGAAGAACTGCAAAACAAACGCAACCGGAAAATTATGCAGATAGCCAGATTAGTAAGAAAATTTGGAGATTAATAGAGGAGGTATCGAAGATGGGGAAATTAAACGGCGGAGAAATGGTGCAAAAAGTATTTAAAAAGGAAGGTATTAAATATTTATTTGGCATACCGGGTGGACATATTTACCCGATGATGGAATCCTGTGATGAAAATGGCATTAAATTTATAGGTGTGCGTCATGAAATGAATGCGGCCTTTATGGCTGAAGGATGGGCACTTACCACCGGAGATGTTGGGGTCTGTACCGGTACTGCAGGCCCTGGCTTTACCAACCTGGTGACTGGACTGGCCAATGCGGACCGTAATGGAGTACCGGTCTTGTGTATGGCTGGTAAAGCGAAAGTTACTGAATATGACCGGAATGAACTGCAGGACTTCAATCAGATCGATTTGGTCAAAAGCATGACCAAACACGCCCGGTCGGTTCTGGAAGCCCAGAGAATTCCTGAGTATATAGGCCGGGCAATCGCAGAGGCTGCAGGTAATGCTCCTGGCCCTGCTTATATTGAAATACCCCGGGATATTATGGAGAGTTACACTGATGAAGATCAGATCGAATTCCAGAAAACTTACCGGGTTGGCAACAAACCTGCAGGAAATCCTGCTGATATTGCCAAAGCGGCCAAAATGATCGATGAAGCGGAAAGACCGGTGATCGTTGCCGGCAGCGGAGCTTTCTGGTCAGGCTGTGCTGAGGAATTAAAACTGTTTGTAGAAAAGTGCGGGGTTCCCATCTTTACTCGTAACGCCGGGCGGGGAATCGTTCCCGATACTCATCCCCTGGCAATGGGAATCGGTGCTTCCAAACATCCTATTTTCGCCGGAGTATTGCAAAAAGCTGATTTGGTATTGGTATTGGGTACCCGCACCGGTTATACCATGACCCGTGATGCTTTCCCGCATACAGCCAAAATCATCAGAGTGGATATAAATGCAGCTGCTTTAACCAACCAATTGGATATTGAAGTTGGCATAGTTGGAGACTGCAAAGAAGTAGTAAAACAACTGACTGATGCGGTTTCAACTAAAACCCATGAAAAATGGGTAGAGGGGATTCGTGAAGCCAAGAGTGCTATGGCCCAAATGGGACTTCCCCACCTTACTTCTGATCAAAGCCCTATCCATCCGCTGCGCCTCTGTTTCGAAATTTTAACCAGAATCGACGAAAATACCATTGTTGTTGTAGATGGCGGCGATGCTGCCGGCTGGGGCAATCTGATATTACCGGCTATGGGCCCCGGGCAGTTCCTTACTATCGCTAACGGCAGCTTCGGGCCTTTAGGAGTTGGCGTGCCTTATGCCATGGCAGCCAAACTGGCACACCCTGATAAAAAAGTTATTCTGCTTACCGGGGACGGTGCTTTTGGCTATGGAGCCATGGAATATGATACAGCAATGCGCTACGGAATAAATTTCACTACTATAATTCTTAATGATAGTTGCTGGGGAATGATCAAACGGTCTGAAGCGAAAAAAGCCACTGCGGATAAACCGTTTGTAGGCTTGTTCCTGGCTGAGAATGTACGTTATGAAAAAATAGTGGAAGCTTTTGGCGCCCATGGTGAATATGTCACTGAAGCTAAAGAGATAGGTCCTGCCATTGACAGAGCACTGGCTTCCGGGAAACCAGCCTGTGTGAATGTAATCACTGATGTAAATATCGGCTTTGGAGCATAAGAAGCAATAATGAACAATCTTTGAGGAGGATCAACATGGGGAAAATTAAAATGACGGCCAGTGAAGCCATAATGGAAACCTTAGTTGCTGAAGGAGTGGAACATGTATCTGGTATTGTGGGTTCTGCTTTTATGGATCTTTTGGATTTGTTCCCGGCTGCCGGAGTACGTTTTATTCCGGTACGTCACGAACAGAGTGCAGCCCATATGGAGGACGCCTATGGCAGAATAAGCGGAAAAGCGGGAGTAGTCATCGGTCAGAATGGCCCGGGAATCACCAATATGGTAACCTCAGTGGCAGCAGCCAACATGGGGCATACACCAATGATCGTGATTGCGCCTTCAGCCGGTACCAAAACAGTTGGCTGGGATGGGTTCCAGGAATGTGACCAGGTATCGGTTTTTAAAGCCATCACCAAAGCAACCATTAGAATTCCACATCCCAGCCGGGCTGCTGATTGTACCAGAACTGCTTTCCGGATGGCTTATGCCTTAAGAGGACCGGTTCTTTTAGATATACCCCGGGACTATTTTTATGGTGAAGTAGAAGATGTAATTCTGGCACCCCATCAGTATCGGGTGGATGATCGGGGCTGTGGTTCCCCGGATTCTCTTAAGAGAGCAGCAGAATTACTGGCCCAGGCGAAAAAACCGGTGATTGTTTCCGGAAGAGGAGTAGTTGATACAAATTCCCATGATATTGTAGCCAAGATCGCTGAACTGCTTACTGCACCGGTTGCCTGCACTTATCTGCATAATGATGCCTTCCCGGCAAATCATCCTTTGGCAGTAGGGCCAATTGGCTATATGGGATCAAAAGCAGCCATGAATACCATGGCGGAGGCAGATGTTATTTTGGCCATCGGCACCCGTTTATCAGTATTTGGAACTTTGCCCCAATATGATATCAATTACTTCCCGGAAAGTGCCAAGATCATTCAAATCGATATCAACCCCTTGAATATCGCCAGGACTCATCCCATAGAAGTGGGTATCATCGGAGATGCCCGAGCTGCCGCTGTGGAAATATTAAAACTGCTGCAGGATAAAATCGGTGACAGAGCAATTGATTCCGCAAGAATGGAGGAAATCAAGCAGCGTAAAGCTGGTTGGGAAAAAGAGATTACCGATTTGGCAATGGTGGATGGTGATCCCATCAATCCCCGGCGGGCATTATATGAAATCAGCCGGGCGATTCCGGCAGATACCATTGTTGCAACTGATATCGGCAATGTATCCTCAACTGCAAACAGCTATTTCAAATTTAATGAAGGACGGAAACACATTGCTGCATTAACTTTCGGTAATACCGGTTTTTCCTATCCCGCAGCACTGGGTGCCAAACTGGCCAGACCTGATTGTCCGGTCATAAATATAGTTGGTGATGGTGCCTGGGGAATGAGCCTGCATGAAGTAAGTACAGCTGTGCAGGAAAACATTCCGGTCATCGCTTGTGTCTTCCATAATACCGCTTGGTGTGCAGAGAAGAAGAACCAGATAGATTTTTATAACAATCGTTTTATCGGAGTGGATATCGAAGCTCCCAACTTTGGCGAACTGGGCAAGGTGATGGGAGCATATGGAGCAGTTGTTGATAAGGCGGAAGATGTGGGTGATGCTGTGAGAGCAGCGATCAAATCCGGCAAGCCGGCAGTGCTGCAGTTCGAAGTAGATGGAACGCAGCTGGCACCTCCTTTCCGCAAGGATGCCCTCAACCTGCCAGTGAGAATGCTGGAAAAATATAAGCACCTGGATTACCGCAATTGGTAGAAGTATATTCACAAAAAAGGTTTTTATAAGGGCTGCTGATTACAATTAAATTCTATTCAAAACAGCTATGTGCAAGGGACCAGTCCCTTGCACATAGCTAAACTATTAAGAACGTAAGGTTAGAAAGGGGAGATGAGCAGTGCAGGAATATTCATTTGAGAAATCTTATGCCATGCTGGAAAAAGCCAAACAGTGGATTCCCAATGGAATATATGGGCCCCGGACCCCTGCTTTTTTGACCTATGGTTCCTATCCCTGTTTCTTAACTCGGGGGAAGGGCAGCCATATTTGGGATGTGGACGGTAACGAATATATAGACTATATGT
>JAAZFJ010000320.1 GCA_012511795.1 Syntrophomonadaceae bacterium | reverse complement strand
CTGGCCGAAAAAAAGATTCAGGAAATTGGTCCAGCCCATTTTGATCATGATTTTTATCAAGGCAAAAAATCTGCAGCCCGTTATTATTTAATGAATGTAGTACCGAATGTCTGGGCCACAGCTGAGCTTGTTAAATTTGGAGATAATTCGGTGCTGGACGTTCCTGTTGGTGCCTTTGATTTTTAAGAGATATTAACCATTCAAAAAAGATCCCGTGTATATACACGGGATCTTTTCTATATAATCTGGCAGAGGAACCGCAGCAAAGTGATCAGTTATAAGAACTCATTAAGATTTAAAATTGACTGTCAACATATAGCTCTTGCAGAATACTTAAATAGTAACAATCTTCAGAAAAAAATGTAAAATTAAGATCATTACCTATAATATTAATCTGCTAAAATGAAAACAAAAAAAGTATTAGAGGTGCTGCTGATGAAATATATAATCTGGAGTCTCGTCATTATTATTCTGGTAACCTTAATAGCAACAACTGCAGGAAAATTTCTTTTTGCTAAAATGATGAGAAGTGAAGTACAAAAAGAGCTCTTTAAAAATGCCGGAAATTACCAGAGTCAAATTGTTACGGAAACGGATTTACAGGGCTTGCCGTCTCCTGTTCAAAAGTGGCTTACAAATGCAGGGGTAATAGGAAAACAAAAAGCACAAACATCCCGAGTTATACAAAAAGGTATTTTAAGGACCGATCCAAGTAAACCATGGTCGCCTTTTGAGGCGGAACAATATTTTAATTTTGAAGAACCCGGCTTCATCTGGTTTGCCAAAATCAATGTATCGCCAATAATTCATATTGCTGGAAGAGATAAATATTATGATGGACACGGAAATATGCAGATCAAACTCATGTCAACATTTACATTAGGTGATGCCAAAGGCAAAGAGATCGATCAAGGTTCAATGGTGCGATACCTTGCTGAACTGATCTGGTCTCCAGCAGCTGTTTTAAATGATTATATTAAGTGGGAAGCAGTTGATGACCGGTCCGCCAGAGCAAGCATGAGCTATAAAAGGGTAACAGCTTCAGGAACCTTTGAGTTTGATGAGGATGGGTATCCAACCGGCTTTAGTGCACCCCGATTTAGAGATATTGGAGGCAAATATTCACTGGAACAGTGGGAGATATCCCTCAGTGAATACAGCACATTTGATGGGATCGTGGTACCCCGGGAAGCTTCAGTTACCTGGAAGTTGTCAGAAGGTGACTTTACCTGGTATCAATTAGAACTGGTGGAGCTATCATTTAACTAATTAAGAGTCTATTAGTTTACAAGAGGGGTGCGCCCAGGATCGGGGCATATAAATTATCAGCCAGTATCTTTTTTCCGCAGCAGCATGGCAGGTGAAAATTAATATTATCCAAATAAAGGTCAGATTTATTCTGGCCTTATTTATTTGAAGCAAAGATATATCAATTTTGTTAAGACGCTGACAACTGGAAAAATACTTGGAGCAGTTATTAACAAACAGCTAAATTTCAAATTTATAATAAGTGCCTCACCGACGAAGATTACCCCGGTAATAGTGCTTTAATATCATATTCGATGTATCGACCCAAGGCAATCAGAGAACAATTAATAATATTGAAGCTAAAGATTTACTGCAAAATAGTTTAGAAAAAACTCAGCTGTTATAAATGATACATTAATGTGAACAAATAATGTCATTATGAAGGCAGTTATTCAAGTATTAATTGAGGTCAAAAATTCAAAAAAAGAGAGTAAAACTAATTGGTATAAGACATACTGTATTGATATAATTTGATATAAGTAGAGAAGGTTTCCAATCTATTATTGACAGAAATTTATTTTCCAATATTTATTACCACAGTTGTAAATAATAAAAAAAATTAACCATTTTTGAGGATCATAAAAACGGAGTTAATCAACAGAATAATGTACTCCATTTAAAGAACTGGAAAGGAAGTGATGCTCCGGAGCAAAAATGGATTTTTTAAAACACTAAATATAAGTAAGGAGGAATTTCGTTTGTCAGAAATTGATATGTTGGTAATTCCAGAACACATTGAAGCTATGGGTGGCTATGTACTAGCTACTTATTATTTACAGACTGGCCGTAATGTTGACATTGTCAAGAAAATCAGCTCTATAGGCATTGAACAGACAACCGGAACCTGGCTGCCTGTCCCTGAAGAGACACCAGAAGTACGGGAAAAGTATGTAGCAAAAGTTGTTGGAATATATGAAGTACCTGCAAACGAATATGAAGTTCCTAAAAATCAAGATTTTCGTCAGTGGGTATTTCAATTAGCTTATCCCGCTGTTAATTTCGGACCTCAGATACCGATGCTGCTTTCTACGATTATCGGAAACATTTCAATGTCGGGACCGTTAAAACTATTAGATATTAAATTTCCTCCCGAATTCCTTAAAAGTTTCAAGGGACCAAAATTCGGTGTAGAAGGGATAAGAGATCTATTAGGAGTAAAGAACAGGCCACTTCTTAACAATATGATAAAACCATGTACGGGATATACGCCTGAAGTAGGGTGTAAGCTTTTTGCCCGCGCAGTTGAAGGTGGAGTAGACATAATCAAAGACGATGAATTAATCGCTGATCCTCCTTTCAACCCCCGGGACCAAAGAATTAAACTGTATATGGAAGTCATCCGCAGACATTATGAAGAAACAGGACAAAAGGTCTTGTATACTCCCAATATTACTGACAGAGCTGACAAAGTATTCGAAAATGCCCGGCGGGCAATCGATGCTGGTGCCAATGCATTAATGATCAATTACCTGACAGTTGGGATATCAGCAATGCAGGCTCTGGCAGAAGACCCGGAAATTAATGTACCTATTATGGCTCACCTTGATTTTGCCGGGACCATGTACGAATCTCCGGTATCAGGGATGAGTTCACACCTGATTCTGGGTAAACTTGCCCGTTTGGCGGGAGCGGATATGGTTGTATATCCAAGCCCCTTTGGCAAGTTTCCTTTCTTGCCGGAACGCTACATGCAAATCGGTGCCCATCTGAATAATCCCTGGTGCCATGTCAAACGCGTTTTTCCAATGCCTGGCGGCGGGGTAATGCCAAATTGTGTACATGCTATTTATAATGATTTAGGACCAGACAGCATTATGGGCTGCGGTGGGGCCATACATGGCCATCCCATGGGGCCGGTAGCAGGAGCTAAAGCTATGCGGCAGGTAATCGATGCAGCAGTAGCTGGGATTTCTATGGTGGATGCAGCCAAGGGACATCCTGAATTACAGGCGGCAGTTGATGCATGGGGTCTAATGGAAGATGAAGAAAAACGCCTTTTTGATATAAAAAGTTAAAACTAGGAGGTAGATAAAATGGCAAAACAGTACACAAGAGAAGAAGTCAAAGCTAGACTTCAGGCAGTCGTCGACGGAGGGAAACCAATCGTTATTGCAGGTGCTGGTACGGGTATTTCAGGAAAATTTGCCGAACAGGGTGGTGTAGATCTGATTGGGGTCTATAATTCCGGGCTTTACAGAATGGATGGAAATGGTTCCCTGGCTGGACTTATGCCATACGGAAACGCCAACCAGATAGTTATAGACCTGGCTAACCGTGTATTCCCTGTCATAAAAGAAACTCCTATGATTGCCGGGATCTGTGGTACCGACCCCACCAGAGAAATGCGCCCTTATCTAAAACAATTGCTCAATTTAGGATTCTCAGCAGTTATGAACTTCCCAACCGTAGGCTTGATCGATGGCCGCTTCCGTCAGGAACTGGAAGACACCGGCATGGGATACTCAGTGGAGATCAATACCTTGAAGATGGGTAAGGAATTGGGACTGTTTACCTTGGGGTACGCGTTTAACGTAGAAGAAGCTCGCCTAGTGGGTAAGGCCGGCCTGGATGTATTGATCTGTCATATGGGACTTACAGCCGGAGGTTCAATTGGTTCAAAATATGCAGAGAATAAACTCACCCTGGAAAAATCAGCAGAACTGGTCAAAGAAATGACAGCTGCCGCACGGGAAGGCAGCAAGGATATTATGATCTTTGCTCATGGAGGACCTATAGCATATCCGGAAGATACCCGCTACATTTATGAGAATACTGAAGCAGTTGGATTTTTAGGTGCTTCCAGTATTGAACGTATTCCAATCGAAATTCCATTGAAGGAAGCTTGTCAGCAGTTTAAAAATATTCCTCTAAAGAAATAGAACTTCTTTATCTCCCTGTTGTCATAAACAACAGGGAGATTTATAAAAT
>JAAZFJ010000319.1 GCA_012511795.1 Syntrophomonadaceae bacterium | reverse complement strand
CTCCAGTACCCTGTACCTGGTTCCAGACAGCAGCAATAACCTGCTGGGTTTTGTCAGCAAGGATCTGCGGGAATGGGTGGCATCAGATGCCAGGTTGTTGGACAGTTATCTGCTCTGTTATATTTCCATGTTTATTCTTTACTTATTTTACGGCGGGCGCAACCGCAATCCCAAGCAGAGGGAGTTTATACGCGTCAGTAAACTGCTGGAGGAGCTTGACCTGAGATTGGGGCGGGCTCTGGCTAATGATGAGAACACCGCCGGATTGGAAGAACATTATGGCCTCAATTTCATTAAAATAGCTGAACTCTGGGAGAGCAAAGTGGATTACGAGGAAAAGGCCCGTAAGACCAAGACCGGAACAATTCTCAATGCCTGCCGCCTTTTGGAACGGCAGAATCTGCTGCGGCTGTTGGACAATGACCGGGAGATTCGATGTACGCGCAAGCTGGATGACCTGATGCTGAATTATTATTTAAGCGACAGCCGGGTGGACGAGATCCATGCCTTATTCGAAGGGGGGATCGAGCCCGATGCCCAGAATTAACCGGATCAGAATCGTGAACTTTTCCTATAATAATGATACCCGCCATATTATCGATGAGAGTTTTAATTTTCACGGTGGGGAAAACGCCCTGTTAAACCTGGCCAATGGCGGTGGCAAAAGCGTTCTGGTACAGCTTATGCTGCAGGTGCTGGTACCGGGGGTTAAGATACAGGGGCGCAATATTTCTAGCTTTTTCCGCAAGAAAAAACTGCCCGCCTATATCATGATTGAATGGAAACTGGATGGCAGGGGAGGATACCTGCTTACCGGCATCGGTATCGCGGCCGCGGAAGCTGCGGAACAGGAAGGGGTCCGGCCCCGGGTCTGGTATTTTAACTTTACTTCCAAGTATACCGGAGCCAATGCCTATGACATGACAAGTATTCCATTGATGGAGAGAAACGGCGATATTTTGGATATCAAGCCTTTCCGGGAAGCCCGTAAAATCATGGCCGATAAAGGGAGAAAGGATCCCTATTTGGTGGGATATTACCCGGAAGATGAAGGAGATGGATATGTCAAGCGCCTGGCTGAATTCGGCATAGTCCAGGATGAATGGCGCCATATCATCGCTAAGATCAATGACAGTGAAAACGGCCTGGAGGATCTATTCCAGAAATATCGGAATTCCAGCCAGCTGCTGGATGACTGGATTATTAAAACTGTGGAAAAAGTCATGTTCAAAAGCCGTACCGAACAAAGGCAACTGGAAGAGATGCTGCATAGCTTGGTACAGGATGTATTGGAAAATGAACACTTTATCATGGAAAAGCAACTTTTCACCGGATTTCTCGGGAGACTGCAGGAAGTATCGGCAGAACTAAGCACCTTATTAACCGATTTGGAAGCTCAAAAGAAACTGGAAGCAAGCCTGGCTGCACTCCACAACTATCTGGGCGAAGAGATAAACACCCGGCAAGACCAGCTGCAGGCCAACCAGGAAACCATAGATGCCGCCAGGATTGAAGAGAAAAGGATAGCTCTGGAGGAGCGTTCCCATGACTATTTCATCAGAGAAGGGGAGCACCAGGAAGCTGCAGCCAGACTAATGGCTCTGGAAGAAAGCTGCCGGGAAACCGAAGAGGCATTAAGTCAGGCCAAAAAAGAGGAAGTCATTATGCGAGCGGCCGGCCTGGCCATGGAGATTCAGCAGATGAGCTCTGAATTGTCAGGTGTCCAAGAGAAGCTGG
>JAAZFJ010000318.1 GCA_012511795.1 Syntrophomonadaceae bacterium | reverse complement strand
CTCTCAAAGAGGACAGGTCATACTTGCCATAATCAGGCATAGCAAATTCCATGGCAAACATGGTGGGAACCTGACCTAAAATAGTTACTTTATGACGTTCCACCAGTTCCAGGGCTTTTTGCGGGTTGAAAGGCTCCAGAACTTGTGTGCTGTTACCAATTATTCCTGTTGCTCCTACTTCAGTTGCTCCGCTGACATGGTTGACCGGCAGATGGTTGATCCATATATCATCGGAATTAGCACCGCACATTCCTATTTCCACCAGGCTCATGTGAATAATATTTTGATGTGACATTAATGCGCCTTTGGGAACGCCGGTACTGCCCGAGGTATAAACGATAATCAGGCCATCATCAGTTGACACTTGTTGCTCCCTTTCGATAAGGGCTGCTTTAAAGTCGGAGTAATCACCTTTCATAATTTCAGAAAATGCCAGAGCGTTTTCCAGTTTGGCTTCACCATCCAGGATTACCAATCCTTTGACACTGGGACAGTTAGGTAATATTTTCTTAAATCTTTCCTGGTAATCAAATTCGTACATGGAATGAATGTGGAATATGTAGGTTGCTTCAGAATTGTTCAGAACGTATTCGATTTCCTTATCGCTTTGTCGAGTACCGATGCCGACAATAATGGCACCAATTCTTGAGGCGGCCATATAAAGATAGAAAAATTCAGGGCGGGGTATGGAAAGATAAGCTATACGGTCGCCTTTGGCAATTCCGATTTTGAGCAAATAGCAAGCTAGTTTTTCGGTCTCTGCTGCAAGCTCCCGGTAAGTAATTTTGTTATCACCATGAATAAAAGCAATATGGTCCGGTTTTTCCTGAGCACCTTTTTTAACATAATCGGATAGCAGGCATAAAGCACCTTCAGTATGACCCATTTAATTACACCCCTTTCGCATAATTGATAAATTTTCCTTATAGCATCTTATTCGTTATAAAAACCCTTATACCTGTTACAATATTAAAAATATTTAGAATAATTAAAATCATTCAATTATGAAATAATTAAATTTAAATAATGGAAAAAAATGTTGACAAAAGCATAGTCCTGTGTAAAATGTTATTAAGGGCAAAGCTATCGAAAGGTAGCGGCGCAAAACTATAGGGGCTAAAGCATTCACTGCTATGCCAGCCAGTTGCGATGATTAGAGCATTTATCTGTTCGTCAGCTGGTGAACAGATTTTTTTATTTTTAAAATCAATTTAATAATGGCAAAACCATCGAAAGATGGCGACGCAAAACTATAGGGGCTAATGTGGTACAAGCCACCAAGCCAGCCAGTTGCGAGATGAGATCAGTTATCTGTTCGTCAAGTGGCGGACAGATATTTTTGTTTACAAAACAATTTGATAAAGGCAAAACCGCAGAAAGGCGGTGACGCAAAGCTATAGGGGCTAAAGCAGTTTACTGCTATGCCAGCCAGTTGCCGGATTCATAATGCCTTATAAGCTTACCCGGTAACTGTGGGTAAGTTTTTTATTTTGAGGAGGAGGGTTATTATGAAAAATTGTTTTAGAAAAAAAACATTAATATTTATTATTATGGTATGTTGCTTCTGTTTGCTTTCTTCACCTGTTGCTATGGCAGGGTATGCAGTTGGCTTTGCTTCTGATAAAATTCAAATAACCAATCCTCCTCGTAATGGAACCGAAGTTAATGGCATATTGCCGATAAGTGGTACCGCAAAAGTTGATGAAGTATGGTTCTGTGTACGCGGCCCCCAAAATGAGGTGGAAGCACAATCGGCATCGGTTTCAGAAGGCAGATTCTCCATCGACTTGACCTTGCGTTTTGGTCCTGGCAAATACACCATTTGGGCAGCTGATAATAAAACCAGCTTTGACGGTAAAATAAGATTTATTGCCTACAATGTTGTGGAAGATAATCGCTATACCTCAGCGTCAAATTATATAAACAGTAACAATAACGAGATTATCAAGCTCAGCAGAAGTCTGGTAAATGAAAACATGACGGACCTGGAAAAAGCTAAAGCGATCCATGACTGGGTAGCAGGCAATATAAAATATGATTATGAAGCCTATTTGGCAGGGGAGCTGGGCCTGAAAACTGCCTCAGCGACCTTAAAAAACAAATCCGGGTTATGCAGCGGGTATTCCTTTCTTTTTGCCGCTCTTTGCCGATCTGCTGGTTTGCCAACTAAAGTAGTTTACGGGCAGATGAAGGGCAGCAATGGATGGGAGACGCAGAATCACGCCTGGAACGAAGTTATGATTGACGGTAAGTGGATAGCAGTTGATACTACCTGGGACTCAGGATACATACAAGATAATAGATTTGTAAGTTCTTTATCTTCCAAATATTTTAACCCGGCGCCCAAGTTTTTTGCTGAGACTTACAGTGGCAGTAAAGAAATGATTTATTAAAAAAAATACCAATAAAGATTTGCCAGGGCTGTGATGAAACTCTAATTTCATTACAGCTTATTTTTTGTAAACCCTATCGCGAAAATTAATAACCATGATTCTATGTAAAGATATTAAAAGCAAAGCAAATTCAGTCCTTAGTCGTTACAGATGTTTGCACACCTCGTACTATTAAGCGGTCATATTTTCCGTTTACCGGGTACAAGGGGTGACAGGTAGTAAGGGTAATAACCGGTTCTCCTACAGGATCAATTACACTCCAGTCATATTCATCAACTATGAACACCTTTTGCACCTGGTATTTATAAATCCTGCCATTATAATCAAGCTCAATTTCATCATCCGGCTGCATTTTACTAAGATTAAGAAAAGGATTGCCATAAGCATTTAGATGTCCAGCTATACAGACATTACCGGTATCTGGATGGCCGCTTTGAGGATAAAATCCGGGGCCTTGCTTTAAGTCTTCATCACTAACTCCGTACCCGATTTCCAGTTCCAGCTCCAGGCTGGGAATAATCAGGCGCCCGGAGGCAGGCAGAAATTCATCGGACTTAGAAAGGGATTCTTCGGAGATCACTGCTGCCTGGTTCTGCTGGTGGGTTTGATTTAACGGTGGAGCAGTTTTTTGGTGATGTGGATTCAAATCTACAGAAACCAAAAATAGTATAATGCCGGCCATCAGCAGGGTATTGCCTATACTTTTGTAGATAGTGCCTGTTATTCGTTTAATCATAAAAACCCCTTACCCCTTCCAGTCCCTTATATTATATCAAAAAGAGCCGGGGATTAACTTGAATCAAGTAACCTCAGCTCTTTTAGCCAATTTATTTTATAACTATGGCCTTTTCAAGGCATATCAATTATTTACCTAAACGACGAGTCAGTATACCTAGACATATTAGGCCCAATCCGCCACCCATGAATAATAATACCGGCCCGCCTGTGCGGGGAAGGGGTTGGGCTGTCGGCGGTTCATTAATGGCAATAGTTTCACCGGCAGCACTTTCAACAGGTAAATCTGTTACTGGCGGAATTGCAACAGGCGGTTGAGGAGCTATAATATTTGGTTCATCGGGCTTTTCCGGTGGTGTATAGTTGCCGCCTCCGCTGCTTCTGTTGAATATATTGGTTATATTAACGTTAGTTGTTATGCCTTTTTCAATAACAGCTGTTTGCGTACTGTTACTGACTGAGCTTGCACCGCGGTCCCTGGTCTCAATAATAGTGTAGGTTCCGGGAGCCAGGTCAAAGGAGTTAGCACCGGCAGTGATAAGGTGTTCTTCACCATTGATGGTGATGGTAAACTCTGTATCCCCAGCTGGCTTGTTATTTCCGGCTAAAATTTTGTTAACGATCAAGGTGCCGTCTTCAGGATCGGGGTCGCCGCCGCCATTAGTGTTGAAAGTATTGGTAATGGTAACAGTAGTGGTCTGGTTTTCCGCAATAACCGCTG
>JAAZFJ010000036.1 GCA_012511795.1 Syntrophomonadaceae bacterium | reverse complement strand
TTTCACTTCTGCGCCATCTTTAAAGAAAACCAAAGTGGGAATACCTCTAATGCCATATTTCACTGCCAAGTCTTTATTCTCGTCAACATTCACTTTGCCTACCAAAAGTTTGCCTTCATTTTCAACTGCCAGGGTTTCAACTATGGGGCCTACCATTTTACAAGGCCCACACCAAGGTGCCCAGAAATCAACCAGTACGGGAAGGCCCGCCTGGATCACATCCAGTTCAAAATTATCATTGCTTATATTTTTTACTGACATTTATTTACCCCCTTACGATTTGATTAATTTGCCCATCATTTCCACTATTTCATGAAAAGCATCTTCCGAATTTTCATGAAAAGCCTTGGCAATACATTGCTGGGCATGGTTTTCAAAAACGATCAGGCCTACTTGATTGATGGCAGATTTAACGGCAGCAACCTGGGTTAAAATCTCCCGGCAGTCCTTTTCGTCCTCAATCATTTTTTGAATTCCTCTTACCTGACCTTCGATCCTCCGCAAGCGTCTCACAACAGCTTGTTTCGTTTCTTCCTGACCCAGTTCCATTTCCATACCCCCCTTGGGTATCTTAATTATAATTATATATAGGTCTTGGATTTTTGTCAAACACTAAATATTAGTTTATATCCCTTTACCAGAACAGATAAAATACTACAATTGAAACACCAAGAGCTATGACAAGCCATAAAAGAGTTCTTAGCATTTCATTTTTAACCTGTTTTGTTAATCCTTCCATTTTATAAACCTCCTAAAGCTAATATGAACAAATTGATTATAACATATCAAAAAACTATTTATTTCACTTTGAATTATAGGTTTAATAATTAATTTACTATAAGATTTTACTGAATCTTTAATCTTTGCTATTTTGTAAAATGCTAGAAGGAATATTTCCAATCGTATAGAATAAATATAGTGAGTGGTTAGGCTTATTTAGCCGAAGTGTAGGACGATAACAAAATATAAGGGGGAATTTACAGTATGAAGGACGTATTCGTAGTGGAAGCCGCGAGAACTGCTGTTGCTCGTGCAGGAAAACAATCATGGTTTACCAATGTTCGCGCAGATGAATTGACAGCCATCGTTTTCAGAGAACTGAGAAAAAGAATGGGCTGCGAAGACAAAGCCAAACAGGCAGCCTTGATCGATGACATCGTGTGGGCAACAACTGCCAATGCTTTCATGGAACAGGGCCTGAACATGGGCCGTCTGTCCTGGATCCTCTCCGATGGTTCCTATGATGTTCCCGGATGTACCGTAGACCGTTTCTGCGCTTCCGGCTTGAACTCCATCGTATTTGCCATGAATACTATGATGACTGGTATGGGCGGAGATGTCCAGATTGCCGGTGGTGTACAGCATATGACTCATATTCCCATGGGTGCTGGTGCTGATGTTCATCCGGACCTGGGCAATTACATGAACATGATGGCCATCAACATGGGCTATACCGCTGAAATCGTGGCCCGCCGCTATGGCATCACCCGGGAAGAACAGGATGCATTTTCTGTGGAATCCCATGCAAAATGTGCGGCCGCCCAGGATATCAATGCAGCTGGCAAAAATATCATCCCTATCACTATAAAAGTACCGGCCAAGAGCGTGTCCAAGAACAATCCTAATCCTCATAATATGGCTTCCCTTTATACCGCCACTGACTACCTGGCCAAAGCTGCCATTGAAAAAGGCGAAGAAATGGTTGAAGTAGTGGTAGCTGTCGACCAGGGATTGCGCCGGGAAACCACTATGGAATCATTGGCTGGTATGGCTCCGGTATTCATGCAGGATGAACAAGCATCTGTCACTGCCGGTAACTCCAGTCAGATCAATGATGCTGCTGCCGGTGTTGTAGTTGCTACTGCTGAAGGTGCCAAAGCTCTTGGATTAAAACCCAAGATGAAACTGGTCAGCTGGGCTGTAATTGGTTGTGAACCAGATGTAATGGGTATCGGCCCTGCTCTGGCGATCCCCAAAGTACTGAAGAGAGCTGGCATGACCCAGGACCAGATCGGTCTGTGGGAAATCAACGAAGCTTTCGCTTCCCAATCCGTATATGTACGGAAAACCTTAAACCTGCCAGCTGACAGATCTAATGTCTGGGGTTCCGGAATCTCCATCGGCCATCCTCTGGGATGCACCGGTGCCAGAATTGCTGCTGACATCACCTTGCTGTTCGAAGCTTATCCAGATGTAGAGTACATCATGGAATCAATGTGTATCGGACACGGACATGGTGCTGCCGCTATCTGGCAAAGAGTAAAATAAAATCTAATAAGGGGTTCTATAGCCCCTTATTATCAGTGGAGAAAAAAGGAGAGCCATACGGCTCTCCTTTCTGATTTATTTATAAGTCATAAATATTTACTATCCCAGAAAGCCTTTTACTAAAACCAAAGGAGTACCTGCATCAGCAGATCCACTTACAAGGTCAGCCAGGCTGGCCATCAAATCCTCAGCTTTGCGCGGGGTCGTGCCTTCCGTTTCAAAGCTATCAGTAGAAAAACTCCCGCCTTTTTTAGCCTGGATAGAGTTTTCAATTTCAGCTATATCTACGCCTTCATCATACATAACATCGACAATGTATTTGTATTTTACGCCTTGTCGATATTTGCCTGCCAATCCTTTTGTCATACCAAGTGCCGGCTGCGGGTCTGCCAGTTCATAAATACCGGTTGATGGATCACGATAAGCTCCATCACCATAAATAATGACTTCTATGTCTACCCCCAGGTTTTCTTTCACTTTAGCCTGTATTTGTTCTGCTACTTCATCAGCATTTCTTGGAGCCAGTTTCAGTTTATCACCGGATGACATATTACTGCCCAAAACCCCCCACTCAGACCAGGCATCTCCGCTGTTGCATATGTGCTGCAGTGTAATACAATTCTGTCCAGCTTCCAACAATTTGCGGCAGGTTCTTCCCCGCTGGTGAACATTGGCCACCACGATTCCTTCTAAATTATAGGCCACAAGTTTAGTGGGATCATTGCTTAAAATAACCTCTACTTCACAGCCCTGTTCTTCGATAATATCTCTATACAACTGAATGTAGTCCACCTGTGTGATGGGATGTTTAAAGCGATTAGGACCAATTTCATCTAGAGTAATAGTATCCGCATCATTTTTTCCGATTGATTCGGCGAAATCATAATGAAGACACTGATTGCCTACTTCGTCAGAGGGATAAGAAAGCTGCAATACTATTTTCCCCTCCGGAACACTGCTTGCAATACCTTTCAAAATCAAGGAAAATCGGTTGCGGCTTAGAATGGGAAATAAAATCCCAATATGGCTTTTTTTATTAATTTTCAGTTTTTCGGTTACTTCTCTTGCTATGTCCTGTGCTGTTATATAATTATTCTGTGCGCGTGCTACGATGGATTCCGTTACACAAACAGTATCGCCATCATTTAGTAAGCCATCCTGTTTACATTTAACCAGGGATTCATAGACCAGGTTTACTACATCACTGCCTGGAACGATTACTCCCATTTTGATTCCAAAAGCTGAAACCCCAATGTAATCCGGTAACTTGCCCATAAGATACACCCTTTATTGCTTATTAGGGACATGCCAGAAAAGTCCCTGATAAATATACCGCAAATTTAAGTTATAATCAATAATTTAAGTCAATGTGTTTTGTATACTGTATGACAAAACATAAAGAAAACAGATAGTTATATCATCCTTATTTCTTATTAGTATCTTCATTAAAACTATATCATAATCGATGAAGGAATAAAAAAGAAGTTAAAAATGAAAGCTACATAAAAGAATATAGAGGTGATCAATTGCGAACTTTGTGGAAAGGTGCAGTCAGTTTCGGGCTGGTTAATATCCCGATAAAAATGTATGTAGCAACAGAAAATAAGGATTTGAAATTTAAATACTTGCACGAAAAATGTATGTCACCTGTTCAGTACCGTAAGTATTGCCCTAATTGTGATCGTGAAATTATCCCGGAAGAAATCGTGCGCGGTTATGAGTACCAAAAGGGCAGTTATGTAATCATCAATGAAGAGGATTTAGCCAGGATCCCGCTGGAGACCACAAAAACCATTGATATCCTGGACTTTGTACAGCTTGATCAGGTTGACCCCATTTACTTTGATAAAACCTACTATCTGGAACCTTCCCCGGGCGGTGAAAAAGCGTATACGCTGATTATTGAGGCCATGAAAAGAACCAATAAGGTGGCCATTGCCAAAGTAATTATACGCAGCAAACAATCACTGGCAGCTTTAAGAGTAAAGGATAAAACTCTGATTATGGAAACCATTTTTTATCCTGACGAAATACGCTCCCCAGATTCTTTAAGCAGCGGTGTGGATGTAAGCAAGCTACATGATAATGAAATAAAAATGGCGGTAAACCTGATTGAAAACCTATCCGTTAATTTTGATCCCGGCAAATACGAAGATGAATACCGGAAAGCCCTGTGGGAATTGATCGAAGGCAAGATCGTAGGCCGGGAAGTCAGCCATGTACAGGTTTCGGAACCAACTAATGTGGTTGACTTAATGGAGGCACTTAAAGCCAGCGTTGAATTAGCTCAGCAGCAGCATAAAAAGACTTCACCGCGCAAACCTGGTTCCAAGAGTACTAAAAAAGCCAGTACTGGAACGTAATCATGTGGGAAAGATTCATTGAGCCTATGAAACCGGTTTCTCATCCGCAGGTTTTTGCTAATGACCGTTTTCTATACCAGGTGAAATGGGATGGAGTGCGTATGCTGTCTTATATTGAAAAGGGGCAGGTAACCTTAATCAACAAAAACCTGAAAGACAAAACTTTGCAATTTCCTGAATTATCTGCCCTTTCTAATTTATTAAAAGAAAAACGGGCTGTTTTGGATGGAGAGCTTGTGGTATTAAAAGACGGGAGGCCCCATTTTCCTTCTATTTTAAGGCGTAATTTTGGCAGCATCCCGACACAAATAAACCTTTTATCGAAAAGACTGCCAGTCATATATATGATATTTGATCTTATAATACTTGGTGACCGTGACTTGAGGCGGGAACCCCTGGAGATAAGAACCTCACTGTTAAATGATTGTGTGAACTGGCAGGAACCCTTTCATGTGGTGGAATCCTTTGCTGATGGGGCAAAATTGTTTGCAGCCGTAAAAGAAAGTGATCTGGAAGGCGTGGTTGCCAAACGTAAATCCAGTCCTTATACAGAAGGAAAAAAACACAATGACTGGTTAAAAATCAAATATCGAAAAAGGCGTTCCTTTGTGATTGGAGGGTTCACCAGTAAACAGAATAGGATAAACGCTCTTGTTATTGGTCTATTTGATCATAATGCCGATCCTGCCGGCCTTTATTATGTAGGCCGGGCAGGAACCGGACTAAAAGAGCAGCAGTGGGATCTGCTGTCTGCTGAATTGCCGAAATTGAAAACAGAACGCTCTCCATTCATCAATTTAAAAGCATCTCAGCTAAAAGAAGCTGTCTTTATAGAACCAGTTCTGACTGCTGAAATAGAATATGCTGAACTCACAGACAATCTTTATATCAGAGCACCGGTAATCATCGGGTTCTCACCTGTATCCCCTGAAGAATGTCATTTTTAAGGAGGATTGCTATGAACAGCCAAAGCCAGGCATCAATAGGGGGAAGGAGCTTTTCACTATCCAATCTTGATAAGATTTTATGGCCGGAGGATCATTTTACTAAAGAAGAATTGATCAAGTACTATGTGCAGGCCGCCCCTTTTATCATTGAGCATCTGCAGGATAGAGCCATGGTTTTTACTCGTTACCCCAATGGCATTGAAGGTAAAAGTTTTTACCAGAAAAACTCCCCTCAACATCTGCCTGATTGGATAAAAACTTTCCCTCTGTACTCCAGTGATTCTGATCGTATTATAAATTATACCCTGATCGAAGAACAGGCAACCCTGGCCTGGCTGGCCAATCAGGCCTGTATTGAAATGCATCCCTGGCTGTCCCGCATAAATAGCCTGGACTATCCGGATTTTGTGGTTTTTGACTTAGATCCTTCTGCGGACAGTACTTATGAAAATGTAATCATAATTGCCCAAATTCTGAACCAACTATTAACTAGTCTGGGACTTCACAGTTATTTAAAAACATCTGGTTCTCTGGGCCTGCACATCTATGTTCCGGTGATAAATAAGTATACCTATGAGGAAATACGGGTTTTTGCCAATAAAATAGCTGCTCTGGTGGCATCCAGCACTGCAAAAATCAGTACCATTGAAAGAAGTGTCCGCTTAAGAGGTGATAAAATTTATATCGATTATTTGCAAAATGGCCGGGGCAAAACATTATGTTCTGTATACAGCGTTCGTCCCCGTCCAGGAGCACCCGTTTCCACGCCTTTGGAATGGGATGAACTGACAGAAGTGACCCCTGCTGATTTTACCATAAAAACAATCATTCCCCGGCTGAAGGAACGGGGTGAACTATTTGCACCGGTGTTAACTGATAAACAATCACTTGAAAATGCCCAACAAAAGTTAAAATCGTTGGCAACTGTATGAATTTAATCTTTAAAGATTTTCACCTGCTTTGAAACATTATTTTATAATGATCAGCAAATGAGCGGATCTTCTTTTTATTGCAAAGATAGGAAAGACAGGCTGCAACAGAAGATTGCAGAAGATAATACTGGTTGTGATTGAAGGGTAATTTTAATTCTTCGATTAAATAGGAAGTAATCTCTTCTCTGGTTTTGGCTTGTTCTGTAAAAGAAATGGCAAGCTTAAAAATGTTTTCCAAGACATCTTTGTTTTCCTCTATAAGAGACTTTGGATCAGCGATATATCCCC
>JAAZFJ010000035.1 GCA_012511795.1 Syntrophomonadaceae bacterium | reverse complement strand
TTGCTAATTCGCCCGTAACCATCACCCTGGCAGCAGCAGATGACGCGAGCAAAACCACCGTTTATACGATTATTTTCCAGGTATATGTGCCACCAACTGAAATCACGGCTTTTGATGCCATTCCAGATGTAGCCGCGGGAACCGCAGGATCAGCCACCTATGCCGATGCAGCAGCTGTGATTGCAGCACTGCCGACAACCGTAACAGCTAATGCCAATACAGTAAATGTTCCGGTAACGACGTGGGTAGATACAGATGCCTACGACCCGGCCGCAGCAGGAAGTTACACATTCACCGCGACCCTGGGAGCAATCCCGGCAGGGTATGCCAATTCAGGCGGCTATACTGCAACGGTTGAAGTGGTTGTAGCAGCTGCACCGGTTTCAGTTGTTGTCAATACCCTGGGTACCGAGGGAAATCTTACTACAGGTACCAACGCATATAACATTCAGGATAATACCAGCCTTGGTCTCTGGTCATTTGCTATTGCGAAGGACAAATTACCAGCCGCTTTTGCCGGTGCAACAGGTTATAAACTAGTGATTGGTTCTACGGAATACACCTTGGACGTTAACATGTTTAACAGTAATCTTTATCAATATGACGTACCCGACACATTCACTGATGACCAAATTAGAAACGGATCACTCGTAGCAATATTTTAATTGATATCGCAGTAGAAGGAGGATTAAAAGGATCCTTCTTCTGCTGTATAGTAAAGGAGACCTTATATGGGAGCAAAATCAGCGAAAAGTATTGGAATACTAATAGTGATGGTTCTCACTATTTTCTCGTTGCATTTACCTTCTGCCTCGGCAGTCGATACTCTTCAAAAAGCCATTGTAAACAAAGATGGGCAACTGGTTGAAATGGATGTTGGTTTTCTTACCAATGCTCGTATGGCTGGATTATTTGTATTTGACAACCAGGGCAACTTTTTAATCCCTTCGTATATCAAATCAAGCAATGGCAATTATTATAGTATGAGCGCCTTTACGAATGCAAGAATGGCTTCGTCAGACGGAGCCGTTACATCGGCTTTGAGTTTGCTGAATAATTATCCTTCTTTAATCAGCAACATTGCACCAAGTATAGTAAAATTTGAAGGTGGTGCGTTTGATGTTTGCCCCATTCTGCACAACACTTCTGTTGGGGGAATAGCACCTGTTATAACAGGAACCACCGAGGCTCCAATACTAACCTTTACAGTTGTGCCAACTGCTACCTATACAGCAGGTACTGCTACTTTATCAGAAAACGTTAGTTATGTGATCCATAATGCATTCTACGATATTACCGGAACTGCGACGACTACGGAAAACTTGATGAATACTGCCTTAGCTTTGATTGGGCTGCATGGCGGAGATAATTTTAATGGCACAAGTGTCAGAGGCTCGACCCTTATTAGTAATAGTCCTCTCACTATCACGCTGACCGGTGCATCTGGAGCAACGGTTTATACAATCAGTTTTGTTGCTGCACCGTAACCAGAAATTCTACAAAACATATACCAACACAGCAGGCTTCTTGATAAAAAGAGAAGCCTGTTTTTATCTGGAGTTGGGAGCCAAAATGAAAAAGCCTTTTCAATTATCTTCCTCGTCAAGTAAAATAGATAATAATAATATTATTTTAAGGAGATAACCTATGTTAAAAAAAATAATCACCTGGTGTTTGTTAATTCTATTTGCTTTACCGCTACCGGCTATGGCCAGCTTTGTCGACGACGTCAAGGCTTTTGAGGCTAAATATCCGGAGATTTACGGCAGCATCGATCCGGCTTTGGCAACTAAAATGGAGTTGTATCTCGAGGATGTGGTCGTCTATGTTGTAAATCACTATGACGCCACCAATGATATGAATGTGCAGATTAAAAACGCGGTTGCCAGTGTTTTATTGACCGGAGAAACGTATAAGAATGATCTAATGCCATTTCTCATGGAACAGGCGGCCGAGCAGGACAGCTATCGCACCCAACTGCTGGAAATGCAAGCGATAGTTCGGACTGAAGCGTTAGCCCGAATTGCAGCCCAGAATTCTTCCGGCGGGAGCAGTGGGGGCAGTAGCGGAGGAGGCGGGGGAGGCGCAACCACGCCTGATCCAACTTCACTTGTTGCTAACGAGGTCAAAAAACAATTGGCAGACGGAAATGAAACCATTCTTATCAATATAGCGGCGGGGACTCCATCGGTAACCATATCTGTTGCCACCCTTAAAAGTATAGCCGATGCCGGTAAAGAATTGGAGATTAATATTGCCGGGGTTACATTCAGAATTCCCGCCCAGACCCTTAATCTCGCCGCCGGCAGTACCCTGGCTATCAGTGCTCGTGCACTAGACACAACGCAAACAGCTGCTGCAGCACAGAATTTAAACAACGGACAATCGATTGTAGGTTTAGTTTACGAGTTAAACAATGCTACCGCAGCAAATCCCCAGGGAATCGAGTTCCAAAAACCATTAACAATTGTATTGTCGTATGCGGGGGCGAATGTTCCAGCCAACAGTGACCTGGACGTTTATTCCTTGAATGAAAATACCGGGCAATGGGAAGCAATGCACGGAACTATCGACGCCACCGATCAGACCATCAGTTTTACCACTACCCATTTTAGCAAATATGCAATATTGGCCACTCCGACCTTAAGCGCCGGCAATTTTATCGATCTGCCGGCTAGTCACTGGGCCTTTGCCGATGTGGATCAAATGGTTGCTATGGACCTGGTGAAAGGTGTAAGTGCTACTGAATTTGCTCCAGAGCGTAACATTACCCGGGCAGAGTTTTCCGCCTTGTTGACCAGAGCGCTGGGGATCACCCCCGGCATCCAGTTGACCGGAAAATTTATCGACGTACCCGCCAGTGAGTGGTATTTCAGTACCGTCACTGCCGCTGCTGAAGCCGGTCTGGTAAGCGGATATACGTCCGATACCTTTGGTCCCAATGACCCGATCACTCGAGAACAGATGGCGGTAATGATCAGCCGGGCCCTTGGCTATCAAGGCAAGAATCCTGCCTTAACCGATGTTAATGCCGGTTTGCAAAGCTTCACCGACCAGCCGCAGATCTCTTCCTGGGCGTTGCAGGGAGTCGCAGCCGCTGTTGACCAGGGGATAATCAAAGGTCGCACCACCACTCTGTTTGCTCCCCTGGAACAAGCCACCCGCGCCGAGGCGGCAGTCATGATCTTGAGGATGTACAACCTATAAAAGAGGATCAGGATAAACTAACGAATTTAATGGTAGCGTTCTAAAAAAGAGCCACAAAGGCCGGCAAACGACTTTTGTGGCCCTTTGTTATCATACGGATCAAAGCTACCGCTCAAGTCTTTCGATGATGCAAAAAAACTAGGAGCAAAACATTTTAATGCCGGACAACTCATAGTATAATATTGATTAGTAGAAAAATATCCTTCAATATTCTGTGGGTTTGACCACCAAGTTGCTATTACAATTTATGAGAGGAGAATTGTTCATGTTACGGATGAAAAAAAGCATTATTCTGGTGGTAATTACTTTACTGATACTGACTGCTTTTTGTTCTTTGGCTTCGGCGGAAGAGATACCGAAAAACCAGGACCAGACCACAAGAACCACAGCTCAGACCTGGGTAAACCCCATCTATGCTGACATTGAAACAACGCCGCCATCGGCCAGTTCGATGCAGGCTATGTCCGATCCAGAACCTACTGCCATTGCAACCATGGATGAATTGCGCAGTGAATTGACCCAGGGTTTGGCCAACCGGGATACTACCATAAGGGTGGTATATACCGGTTCCTATACCGATCTTTCTTCCAATGATGATATCGTAATCGACCGAGTGGATGCACTGTTGCACTCCATCTTTGGAAGTGACGATTACCTTTATTTTAATCTGCAAAATTGGAGCTACGGCGGTGGTGGAAGCGACGGCGATTTTCAAATAACCTTCGGCATTACATATCTAACTACTTTGGAGCAGGAAAACTATGTTCATGATGAGGTCGATACCATTCTTGCCAACCTCATCGCTCCCCATATGAATCAACACCAAAAGATCAAGGCGATCCATGATTACATAGTGACGCATGTAGCCTACAATGAGTTCCCTGCCAGCGAGAATACCCCCCATTCTGCCTACACCGCTTTGTTCGATGGCGAGGCAGTCTGTCAGGGTTATGCCTTGCTGGCCTATAAAATGTTGACTGAAGCCGGCTTTGAGGCCAGAATCATCGGCGGCATTGCGGGCAATGATGCAGATGGCTGGGTAGATCACGCCTGGAACCGGGTGAAACTGGATGGTGTATGGTACAATCTGGACTGCACCTGGGATGACCCGATTCCCGATGTACCCGGTAGAGTGCTTTATAACTATTATCATTTGACCGACACAGAACTGGAGACTGATCATCGAAAATATGCGGAATACGTTGATTTGCCCGCAGCCAATACCTCCTATTTTGCTACTCTGAACGGATTGATTAGGGATTTTATCGCTGCGGAAGATATGGATCAAACCACCGTCTTCCTGCGCTTGCGTCAGAAGCTGGGACTCGAATACCTGTTTGATGAAATGACAGCCGACTCCGAGAACGAACTGAAAACCATGTTGCAAACCAGCTTGGTCAATCACGATTCCGCTTTTTCGGTCCGTTACGACAACAGTATTGGTGATATTAATACCGTTTTAAACCGCATATTCGATGAAATTGTAACCGGAACCGATTTAAATGAATGGAGCTTAAGTTACCAAGACTTCACGCTGGGTGGAACGAGCGACTATACCTTATTGGAGTTCAGTTTTGTTTACCGGGTGCTAAACCAGGCTCCAACCGCAGCGCCGGTAGCGATTACCGGACTTCCGTTTACTGCTGAACGCATAAGAGGAAATTACGACTTCGCTGATGCAGAGAACGACGGTGAAGCACTAAATCAGTTCCAATGGTATCGCGCAGCCAGTGCTGATGGCACTGATAAAGTGGCCATTCCCGAGGCCTATGCGCCCTTCTTTATACTAAGTTCCCTCGACGAAGGCAAATATCTGTTCTTTGAAGTAACACCCGTGGCCGCAACAGGAACCTTACAAGGCAGCAAAGTTACCAGCGCTCCCTTTGGACCGATTGCATTGCAATCAGTTGAGGCACCCACCTGCAATGTTGCGCCTGGACAGGTAGCAAGCGGAACAGAAGTAAGCTTGAGCAGCGCTACTGAAGGAGCCAGCATCTACTATACCGTGGACGGCAGCGACCCGACGGCTGCCAGTACTCTTTATGAAAATCCCATCGTTCTTACCGCTGATACCACCATAAAAGCCATTGCCATCAAGGACGGCATGGACAACAGTAACGTGGCGGAATTCAACTTTGAAATGATGGAACAAGTTGCCGCCCCCAGCAGTAATCCAGCCGCTGGGCCAGTAGCAACTGGAACAGAAGTAATCTTGAGCAGCGCTACTGAAGGAGCCAGCATCTACTATACCGTGGACGGCAGCGACCCGACGGCTGCCAGTACCCTTTATGAAAATCCCATCGTCATTACCGCAGATACCACCATTAAGGCCGTAGCCATCAAGGACGGCATGGCCAACAGTGACCCAGAGGTATTTGCCTATACAATCGCCTCCAGCACAGATGAATGCTTCATCGCCACCGCCGCCTTCGGCACCAAGTTCGATTGGCCGGTAGCGCTGCTGAGACATTTCCGCGACCAGTTTTTACTGACCAATGATCTGGGCACCGCGTTTGTCAATTTCTATTACCATAAATCCCCGCCCATCGCCGCCTTCATCGCTCAGAGCGAACCACTGCGGGTGTTTGTCCGGATATTGCTGGCGCCGATCATTGCGATAGTATATTTGCTCTATCACCCGGCAGCAATGGCTATACTTCTGACATTTGCTGCCATGACCGGCTATCTCTTATTGAAACGGAGAAAAACTCAACTATCTCAAGCTTCAGGCCGTTAGACTTATAAAATGTCAGAAAAATAAACGTAGCCGGGAATTCATTCCCGGCTATTTTCTAGGGAAGCGAGGGGACGTTCTTCTTGCCAAGATCTCTGGAATCTTCAATGACTGCTTCTACTTCCACTCCAAACATGCTAGTTATATCTGCATCTTCTAAGATACGGCGGCTCTTGGTCCCGGATTTGCTGAGCATGTTTTGAGTTCTGATTTGAACCGCTTTACTGATAAGATCATGGATATCTACCCCTCTCAAGGTGAAAAACAGGGTAGGATCTTCATCTAAACGGGCTCCAACTCCATATAGGACTGCGGCTACATGTTTACACATCATGGCCCAATCCGGGCAGGAACAGGTAAAGGATATTTCCCTGGGAACTGGGAAGAGACCACTGCCCTGGGCGGTAAACAATTCTGACAGTTCGGGCGGAAATTTCCCATCGATTAATTCCTGCATGGAGTCAATCTGCCCCTCGCAGGCTATGCGTATTTCTTCCCAACGCTCGGGTAGCAGGGGTTGGATATTAATATCCACTTTATAAGGTTTTCGAATACTCCCTTGTACCAGGGCTTGGATATATCCTGCTTGGATCTTAAGATCGAGTACTGCCCCGTTGCGAACATAACTGCGTCCCCGTCCTATGCGATTGGAGAAGTCAGAGTAACGTTCCAAATTTCTGTTCCAGGCTTTTCCCCACCAAGTTGAACTCAGTTGGCGGCCGCTTATATTAATCGGGGCAAGTTCTCCGGCTCCTTTCTTTCTCAAATAGGCTATATTGTCTTCGGCCATCTTTTTTTTGACGGCCTTAGGCACATATTCAAGGTTATAGTCATCATACATAATGCTTCCCCCTGGCTAAATAGTAAGCCGGAATAATTCCAGCAATTGCTGATTATCCAGCTGGGTAATCCAGCATTCATTCATATCTGGAATTATTTCCTGGGTCATTTGGATTTTTTCCTCAATCATCAAGTCAATTTTCTCTTCTATAGTACCCTTAGTTATAAATTTGTGCACTAAAACATTTTTCTGCTGTCCGATGCGGAAGGCTCGGTCCGTAGCCTGATTTTCTACTGCTGGATTCCACCAGCGGTCAAAATGAATCACATGATTGGCAGCAGTAAGGTTTAATCCCACTCCACCAGCTTTGAGGGATAATACCATGAAAGGCACATACTCCGGGCCCTGAAATTTAGCAACAATATCTTTGCGTTTGGCCACCGGAGTTTGACCATGCAGGACCAGCCCCTCGTGTTGGAATACTGTCTGTAGAAAATCAGCCAGGTGAGGGGTGATTTCTCTAAACTGAGTAAATACGATAACCCGTTCTCTTTTGGAATAGATGGTTTCGCATATCTCCCGCAGCCGATCATATTTGCCGCTTTCTTTAGCCAGGTAGGCATCCTGCCCCAGGTACTGGTCAGGGTGGTTGCAAATCTGTTTGAGTTTAACCAGTGATGCCAGGACCAGCCCATTTCTTGCGGTTTCTTCGCTGCTATCCAGCTTTTTTTGCAGCTCTTTTACCAGGGCAATATATAGAGCAGCCTGCTTTTTACTAAGATGGGCGTAACTCTTCATCTCAATTTTCTCAGGCAGATCAGCTATGATACTCTTATCGCTTTTTAAGCGGCGCAGAATGAAGGGGGATATCATTTGTTTTAGACGGCCATAACCTTCAGGCTGTTCTTTTAGTTTTTTGGCAAATTGGCTGAATTCGCGGGCGTTCCCCAAAAGACCTGGATTGAGAAAATCAAAAATTGACCACAGATCTGCCAGCCTGTTTTCCACTGGAGTTCCAGTCAAGGCCATTCGGCAGCGGGATTTTAATTGTTTTACGGTTTTGGTCTGTTTAGTGCCGGGATTTTTTATAGCCTGAGCTTCATCCAGGATCACGATATCCCAGGTGATTTCCTGCAGCCATTTGACTCTCCCCAGCATTCCGTAGGTAGTTATGTAGATCCTGGAGCTAAGCTCTTCCGGTTGGTCCAGACTGTTTTTAACCTGAGGATGGATCAGCCGATAATTCAGGCTTGGGGCAAAGCGGTTGATTTCCGCCATCCAGTTGCCAAGAAGGGAGGCCGGTAAAATCAGCAAGACCGTTTCCTCCCGGTTGGAGCGCAGACTGTTTAGCAGGCCAATGACCTGTACCGTTTTTCCCAATCCCATGTCATCAGCCAGACAAGCCCCCAATCCTAGTTTTCTCATGGCATATAACCAGTTTAGACCTTTTTTCTGGTATTCCCGGAGTACGGCCTGGAAATTATCCCCGCAATCTACAGAAGGGATAGTCTCCGGCCTTTTGAGGCTGGCCAGCAATGTATCCAGCCATGGGCCGTGGCTGACTTCTATGGTGGCTGAACTATCCTTTAGCTTTAAGGATTTCCCGGGGGCCAAAGACAACCGCATGGCTTCCATTATAGTAATGTCACCGCCGGCGGCCACTTTTTCGGCCTTTTCATAGGCGGCTAGTGTCTCCCGCAAACGGGCGTGATCTACTTCCACCCATTTTCCCTTGATGAAGGCTAATCCTTCTGATTCCCTCAGCAGTTTCTGAAATTCTTTTTTAGTAAGAGTATCACCGCCCAAGGATAGCTGCACATCGAAATCTAACAGTGCTTCCAACCCTACCAGGGAAGGAGCGTCGTTGCCGATGTTTATTGATACTTTAGTTGATTCGTATTTTTTTCTCCACCAGTTGGGTATCCTGCACAAAATCCCCGCTTCTTCGTAGAGAGGTACTTCTTTTAAAAAGGTATAGGCCTCATCAGTATACAAGCCAAGAGGATGGAATATTTCTCCGCTCTCCATCATTTCATTTATAAATGGGCTCTGTCGTGCGGCTTTGTTTACCGTTGCCAGCAATTCCAGGAGTTTTTGGCTGTTTTCTCCGTATTCCACCAAGGCATTTTTCAGAGGCAGGTGTTTGGCCGCACCGCTTGCTGAAGCGTCGACAGAATAGGTAGCTAAGAAAGCGAAGGGGTAGTCATCCCGGCGGCTTTCCACCAGATGGAAGTATACTCGGCCTGCCAGGTGGATATCAGGATTCTTGCTCCAAAAATATTCACTAACGCTACCCGGATATTCTTTTATTTCCCGGGCATAGGTCTGGTTTAGTTTCTCCCAGGCACAGGTTAACCAATGCTCATTAAGATATTCTGAACCGTTTATATAAGGAGCTTCCTCCAACAAGATGTTTCGATCCTGATCATTAAGAATCACTATACCTTGCTCGCGCAAATGCTCTAGAGCGGGATTCTTCACCAGATTCTTAATAAAGAGAGCTGCCACCTTATAAAGGTATTGTATTGATTCGGAAAAATCATGGTTAATCCTGGATGTTCCCAGGGACCACCAGGCGCAATTTCGGTCAGCCAGATACTGAGCATAAAACGTTTCCTGCCATTCCCAAAAAGTCACTGGTTGACCTTGGGTCACATACTGCCAATCAAGGACATATTCTCCATCAGGTTCGATAATCGCAATAAGTTCCCTCTCAACAACATTGTCGACCATTATTGGATACCCCGCTTATCTTTCGTGATTATAGGAGTAGTAAAGGTGTGCTAATATGTTTTACTTTACCTGAAAATTACAAGCACTTCAATCAACGGCAAGGCGATTATTGATTTATTCAGCGGATAGGCAGGTACCTTGACTTTCCGATCCGTTCTGCTTTCAGACTTTTGGTAGCGTTTTGGGATTTGACTGGCATTCCTTCGGTCTTAACACCGTTGTGATAATGTTGATAGATCATAATTTTAATATTGCAGACTGTACTCCGAGTGAGGTCAAAGATAAAACGACCCAGCAGATAAAGCCAAGTAAAAGCGGCCTGCCGCCGGTTTTTATAAGTTTTACTACATTGGTGTTCAGACCGATGGAAGCCATCGCCATAACTATGACAAACTTTCCTGCCTGAGCGAGAAAACTGCCGGTGCCCGGCATGGGTACGAAGGTATTAACAACGGAGGCCGCTACAAACCCAAGCACAAACCAGGGGAATATTTTCGCGATATTGTAGCTGCCCCCGGATTCTCCGTCGGCTATTTTTCTCGATGTATAAAGTGCCAGGACAAGCGTTACCGGAACAATCACTAGCGTCCTGGTTAGCTTTACTATAACCGCCAGATTACCTGCCTCATTGCTGAAGGTATAACCTGCCGCTACCACCGAAGACGTATCGTTCACTGCGGTTCCGGTCCACATGCCGAAGCTGTAGTCGCTCATGTTAAGTACATGTCCGAGAAAAGGAAACAAAAACGCTGCAATAACGTTGAATAAAAAGATTGTTGAAATGGAGTGCGCCACTTCCTCATCGTTGGCTTGTATAACCGGAGCAGTCGCCGCAATTGCCGAACCGCCACAGATGGTTGTGCCGACTCCGATCAGTGTGGCGGTATTGCCCTCAACTTTCAGCAGTTTGCTGGTTATAAAGGCAGTAACGAAAGCCGCAGTCAGAGTAAAAGACATTAATACGAGCGTCTGGCTGCCGACTTTAAAAACATTGAAAAGATTCATATCGAAGCCAAGCAATATAATGGAATATTGCAGCAGTTTTTTGGATGTATATTTTACACCGTCTTCAAATATGACCGGCCGTTTCCAGAAAGCCAGTATCATGCCGAACAGGATACCCAGTATCGGGCTGCCGATGATAGGAAACGATTTTCCAAGCAGCCAGGCCGGGATTGCGATGATAGCCGCAATCAGAATGCCTGGTAATTTATTGGTGATTGTTTTCATAAAAGAGCCCCCGTTCTACCGCCATCACAAAGTTTTAGAGAACAAAGCTTCATTTTGGCGATAGAATGAGCTTTGGGCAGCAAAATTGCGATTTGAAATCGCAAGGCAGGTCGACTTTATTCGACAACTCTCTGCTATGCCGTATATCATACTCCTTGACGTGTGATAAGTAAAATATTATTATCTTATTAATAAGATAAGTAAATACTTATTTAAAGGAGTACATCATGACACTCAGGCATTTAAAGATATTTGTGACCGTATGTGAGGCCATGAACATGACAGTGGCCGCAAAATCACTTTATATGTCCCAATCTGCTGTCAGCCAGACAATTGCCGAACTTGAGAAATATTACGATATCCGACTGTTTGAGCGGCTTTCACGCAAACTTTACTTGACGCAAGCTGGTGAAAAACTGCTCGGCTATGCTCGGCATATGATTCGGATGGATGCTGACATTGAAAAGAATATGAAAAGCCTGCATGAGACCGGCTTAATTAGGCTCGGAGCCAGTGTCACGGTCGGAGCCACCGTGCTTCCTAAGCTCGTCTCTGCATTTCGGCAAGCAAACCTTTCTACCGATGTGGAGGTTTTTGAAGACAATACCGAGCAAATTCAAAATCGCTTGCTGACGGACAAGATTGACATCGGCCTAGTGGAAGGGGAAATCACTTCTTCGGATATCATGAGCAAACCGTTTATGGACGATGAGCTGGTGCTCATCTGTGGCAATCAACATAGATTTTCGCGTTTATCGGTAATCACTCCCCATGAACTGGAAAAAGAAAATTTTATTCTCCGGGAGCACGGCAGCGGCACCCGTAAATCATTTGAGGATGTGATGAAGGCGCAACAGCTTTCGTGGAAGGTTACCTGGACATGTAATAACGCCGACACCATAAAAGCTGCGGTGATTGCCGGACTAGGTGTTTCTGTCATATCCAAACGAGCAGTAGAAAAAGAAGCGGAATCCGGCGAGTTGATAATAAAGCCCCTTGTGGGAGTCCGTTTTTTACGAACGTTCAAAATCACTTATCATAAAAACAAATATTTCACTGCGCACATGAATAATTTCATTGATTTATGTATCAACAGAAGGAATAAACAATCTATATAAAATCAAAACTTTAAAGGAGACCATGCCAAACTTCACTAGGAGCGTAATTTTCCGACCATACTCGGTTGTTTTTCCTGATTCATGGTAGTTTTAGAAAAAGAAGAACAGATTTCAATAAAACAAGCGTTTTGATAATCTAAAGAAATTCTCATATAATATCTTTAGAATAAACGAGGAGGCTGGTATTATTCCAAACATTAAACCCAGCACAGACTTAAGGAACAACTACAATGAAATCTCCAAGTTCTGCCATGAAAGCAGAGAGGCGTCATATCCTTTGACGATTATGCTTATGCCCTCGGGGAAGCCAGGAAGCAAAAAGAACGTCCCCCAGCTTCAGATTGGAGGTACACCATGAAAAAAGTAAAAATAACTGTCATGAAGACAGCGTGCTATAAAGACTTAATTTAAAGTTAAAGAGGGAAAAACAATAAGATGCAAAAAGTATCAAGTGCAAGTAAATTGGAATCAATAGAATCCATGCAATCATCGATAAGGAAATCCGAGAAAGCCTTGGCTCAGATGAGTGAAAAAGGCGCCAATACTACCTTAGTAAAAAAGTGCCTCCAGGCTCTCCGCATCGGCTTAGCCATGTTGGAAAAGGTTTGGAATCAAACCCCGCACCATTACACTCAGACAGACTTAACTGAAGCTCGCAAGGTTCTCATCGGTTTATACCCATCAATTAAAGACATTTATGCCAAGTCTAAGGCAGGTAGTCCTCAAAGAACGCTTTTAGAAAGAAGAATCAAAGCATTGGAGCTAGCTGTTCAAGGGATTGATGAGCATTTATCCAATGAATAACTCGATGTGGTTGTGTCCTGATTGGCAATTAGAAAGGAAGATCATGAATGGGTAATCTGAGTCATGTTCGAAAAATTTTGGACAAAGGGCTACAGATTATAGATTAAGTTCTACTCATGGAGATCCGCTTGATCTGGAAATGTAGGGGGCGGGGCTGTATGCCAGAAAAATGTAAAGTAGCCTTTATATGTGTTCATAATTCATGCAGAAGTCAAATGGCTGAGGCACTGGGGAAGCATTTAGCCCCAGATGTTTTTGAGAGCTATTCTGCCGGCACGGAAACCAAACCTCAAATTAATCAAGATGCCGTCAGGATTATTAAACAACTATATAATCTAGATATGGAAAGAGAACAATTTTCTAAACTTATCGAGGCCATTCCGCAAC
>JAAZFJ010000317.1 GCA_012511795.1 Syntrophomonadaceae bacterium | reverse complement strand
CTGGACAGTGAGAAAAACTATCGTGATGTGATCTTCAAAGGCGATTTGATGACTGTTAATGAAATGGTTGACAGAGGTATTTTCGATGAATTGGCTGATGATCACGACCAACTCATGGAACAGGCAAAAGCTAAGGTAACCGCTTTAATTGATACTCCGGGTCGTCCCTTTATCGGACTGAAACTAATGCACCGCGACCATCATGCCAGTATTATCCGCCAGGGGATCGATAAATTTGATTGGCAGGAGCTGGTAAAAGTATTTACTGATGAAAAAGTCATCGGCACCCTGACTATGGTAAAGAATGCCCTGGGAATTTAGTGAGATATTAAACAGGGGCTGTGCTGAAACTAAAAACTCAGCCGCCCCTGTTATTTTTTTGGTCTATATTATTATAATGACTTCTTTACTTTCCTGTATAAACAGGACGACGTTTTTCTAAGAATGCTTTCATTCCTTCTGTCTGATCTTCGCCGGCAAACAGGAAAGCCCACGCCTTTTGTTCATAAGTAAGTCCTGTAGCCAGATCAGTGGTATCACTGATAAGCAGGCACTTCTTGGCAGCTGCCATAGCCCCTTTGCTTTTACGGCTGAGAGACTTGGCATATTTTTTAGCTGTTTCCATTAATTCATCAACTGGCACTACTTTTGTCACCAAGCCAATTTTGAATGCTGTATCGGCATCTATCATTTCTCCGGTAAGTATAAGATGCCTTGCCCAGCCGGAACCAACCACTCTGCTTAAGCGCTGTGTACCTCCGCCGCCTGGGATGATAGCCAGATTGATTTCTGGCTGTCCAAAAATCGCATTGTCTGCTGCCAGCCGAATATCACAGGCCAGGGCTATTTCGCAGCCTCCTCCCAATGCCAAGCCAGCAATTGCTGCTATGTAAGGTTTAGGTGCAGCGGCCATACTTTCCATCATCCGGTGGCATTTGCCAATAAACCGTTCTGCAACCAGCGGGCTGGCTTCTGACATATATTTTATGTCTCCGCCGGCAGCAAATATATTGGTTCCGCCGGTCATAATAACTGCGCCCACCTCATCATCAGCATTGGCATCGTTTACAACTTTGGTCATTTCATCGATCACCAGTTCATTGGTTGAATTCATTTCCTTTGGACGGTTAAAAGTGATCGTTGCGATACCATCACCTTTCTCGTAGATCAGAGTTTGTAAGTCCATAATGTTACCCCCCCCATATTAAACTTATCTTTATTATAGAAGTTATGCCATAAATAAACAAGTTATGGAAGTCGTAGGATCGCGCCGAGATACTTTAAGTAATCTCCCACGGAATCATGTCCAAGATAATCATGGGTAGAAATGATTAAATAAATGGCGAAGGTAAGCGGCAAGATCTAATGTGATTTCATTGCAGGTAGCCCCGCACGATCAGGCGGTCGTACTGGCCATTCACCGGATGCAAAGGATGGCAGGTAGTCAAAGTAATGGCTGGTTCGCTTGTGGGATCCACTACGCTCCAGTCCCGGCTGTGGGTAACATAGACCTCATCAACACTGTAAATATAATGCTCATCATCATAGTAAAGTTCTATCTCATCCCCCGGTTTTAATTCGTTCAAATGCCAGAAGGGATTGCCGTAGGCATTGCGGTGGCCGGCTATGCTGACATTGCCGGTGCTGGGATAGCCGCTTTGGGGATAGAAACCGGGACCCTCCTTCAAATCTTCTTCTTCCACCCCATAGCCAACCTCCAGATCAAGTTCCAGGCTGGGAATAACCAGACGACCGGAAATCGGCAGGAAGTCCCGGGACTGGTCTTCCGGGGACGTTGCGGCAGTGGGCTCCTTAGGTACAGGAGTTTCCTCGGCAGGCTCAACCTCGGCAGTTGGATGTGCCCATTGATCGTAGGCGCTCTGAGCATATGGGAAGGCAAGCAAAAACAAGCCGCCCAATACCAGGATGCTGCCCAAAATCTTTAAATAAAAATTTCTTCTCCCACCATTCATTATCCCCACACCTCTTCCCCGAAAATCAGCTTTTCTTCAGTATAAGTGCTGACTTTCATACTGTCAAAAACAGTTTTCACCTGGAAAAACTGTAATAAGGATTTTGCTGTTTCAATATGAGGGTTGTTAGCGGTAAAATAAAAAGGAAATGGGAAGATATGCGAGGGGAGGATTTGAAATGGGGAAAAAATTCATAATCACTTTTGCCGGAGATACTAGCTTAGGAAATTTTTATGTGAAAAAATCAGGTAATGAAGAATTGATCCAAAGACTTGAAAATCATCCTGAATCTTTTTTTAAAGGAGTTAAACCAATCATTGAAAATAGTGATCATTTCATTATAAATCTTGAGACAGTTTTAGCTGATGAACCCTCAATTTACTTTCCAGACAAAAAGTATCCAAATTGGGATAAATCAGAACATCTGCTCAAAACACTAAAAAATATAGGTGTCACTGCTGTAAATATGGCCAATAACCATACAATGGATTTTGGCCCCGAAGTGATGCTGGAAACTAAAAACCAATTAGAAAAAAATGAGATGCAGACTTTTGGAGCTGGTAATAGTCTTCAAGAAGCAGAACGACCATTAAAAATAACCCTAGTTGGAGAAAACAGTATTAAAAACGTTTATGTCATAGGTGGGATGAGAGCTTCCAAGCTCTATCATGAGAAGTATAATTTTTTTGCTGCTGATGATAAGCCTGGGGTCAATTCCTTGAATTTCAACAGAATATCTAACCTTATAAAGAAAATTCGTAATGAAGAGCCTGGTGCTTACATTATTTTATTCCCCCATTGGCAAGGCATTGATTATAAATGGGCTTCAGAGAATAAAGAGATAGGTGAAATATGTTCTAAATTTATTGAAAATGGTGTTAATTATATAATCGGTCACGGTCCCCATATGATAAATCATTTTGAGAAAAGAGAATCAGCAATTGTTACATACTCTATCGGAAATTTTGTCTGGAACGCAAAAGGGCGTTATCAAAAGCTTCAGGCTCCATCTTATAGTGCCATAGGAAGGCTGCAATTTAAAGAAGAAGAATTTAATTGGAGTATTGAGTCTCGTTTTTATCCCATTGTAACGGATAATAGAAGTACTGAGTATCAAACCAGGGCAATTAATGAAAACGAATTTGGAAGTCTAATAGAAGTTCTTTCCAGAAAAAAAGATGGTGTATACTCCGAAAAAGCTCCCTATTTTGACCATGGAAAAGATTCTATTGGATATTACATTTCACCTGATATAGATAATTCCGAACAAGATTTATCTTTCCAAAATCAGAATTCTAATGAATTAAATATTAATAATCTTTCATTAAAAAAAACGAATGAATTTAACAATGAAACCTTCTCAACGGCTGCTGTTCTTGCCCAAGAGTTTGAAAAAAAAGGATACGCATCTACACGTATGGAAAATATACTTATTGTTCAATTGGGGCAAGAAAACGTGTTTTTTCTTGAAACGGAATCATCCTTATGTTCATTAGTGGGAGCACGGATAGCAAAAGATAAAACCTTGGCAAGAGAATTTTTGAAAAAGGCTGGTCTGAATGTTGTCAAAGGTCGCAGTTTCTCAACCCACCAGAAAGAAAAAGCTTTAGCATATGCACTTTCTTTACCAGCAAGCGTTATAAAACCTGCTAACGGAAATCAAGGAAGAGGCATTTCCGTTGGAGTAAAAAATAGAGAAGAATTTGAAAGTGCTTGGGAAAATGCTGTAAAAGTCAATAAAAGCAAGATTCTAGTTGAAGAACAGTTCATGGGCGGATCAGAAGCTAGATACCTGGTTGTAGGAGACAGTTGTGTAGCGGTACACTTGCTAATACCCCCTAGAATTGCAGGTAATGGCATTGATACGATTGAATCATTAATAAAACAAAAAAATGAAGCTAGATTAAAAAATCCATATTTAAAAAATCATTTAATTAAAATAGATAATCATCGATTATCTATTATTAATGATCAAGGATATAATCTTTCCAGTATACCTGAGAAAGGTGAGCATGTTTCCATTGACTGGAAAGGTGGTTTGTCTTCAGGAGGCGATTCTCTAGATATTACAGATCAAACCCATCCACTTTACAAAAAATTAGCAGAAAAAGCTGCAAAATCAATACCAGGAATAGATATTGTTGGGGTAGATATTCGTGCATACAATCTTTTCCGAGAACCTCAAAAAAATCAATACGCTATTATGGAAGTCAATACAAGACCAGCACTTGGAGGACATCTTTTCCCTTCTTACGGTAAGCCGAGAAATGTTGCAAAAGACATTGTAGAATACATTATTAACAGAGCACTGGAGGGGAGTGGGTTAATGATCACTACAGAAACACTTATTGAGGCCATTGGCTTTACAAAAAATTTCTATTTCAAAAATGTAGTTAATAAAAATGGTAAGTATATCTATTCTTATTTACCAGATAAGAATGAAAAGGCAAAAAAATACAATATCTTGCGTCATGCTGGAACAACCTACTCGATTCTGGAAACATACGAATTAATGCCTGATGAGGAATTGTTAAAAACAGCTGAGGCAGCTATTAATTTCTTCATTGCTAAAGTCAAAAACTTTGAGATTAATGGAAATTTGGTTAGTGTAGTTATTGAAAAAGATAACGTAAAATTAGGCGGAAATGCCCTCGGAATCATTATGCTGGCTAAATATACTCAAGTAACTGGGAATTATGAATATCTGCCATTGATGCAAAGTATGGCAAGATGGATTTGCGAAGCTCAAGATAAATCAGGAGAATTTGTTATACATAAGAAAGGTTTTTCTACCAATGAAGTTTACAATTTTACTTCAGAGTATTATCCAGGCGAGGCAATCCTTTCATTAGTTCGTCTTTATCAAATAGACAGTGATGAAGACTGGCTTAATAGCGCAGAACTAGCAGCTCAATATCTCATAAAAGTACGAGATAAGGAGGCTGATATAGATACGATTATTCATGATCATTGGCTTCTATATGCATTAAATGAATTATATAGAGAGCGCCCTCAAGAGCTTTATTTTGATCATGTTTTGCTAATATCTGAAGCAATTATAAAAAATCAGATTAGGGATAATAAAGAACATCCTGATTGGAATGG
>JAAZFJ010000034.1 GCA_012511795.1 Syntrophomonadaceae bacterium | reverse complement strand
TATTTATTTGCCGGTAAACTCAGGTTTTCTTTTTTCTATAAAAGCATTCATACCTTCTTTTTGATCTGCAGTGGAAAAACAGAGCCCAAAAGCATCAGCTTCTATGGTCATAGCTCTATTTATATCAGCTTGTGTTCCTTCATTGACTGCTGCTTTGGTTAATCTTACTGCTAACTGGCCTTTACTGAGTATGCGTTCAGCAATATTTTTCACTGTGTTAATAAGTTCTTCAGGCTCTGTGACTTCGTTAACCAATCCAATCCGTTTTGCTTCCTGGGCACCAATGATGTCAGCAGTCATTAACAGCTGTTTGGCCATGCCCATTCCGACCAGGCGCGGCAATCGCTGGGTTCCGCCGAATCCCGGAGTGATCCCAAGTCCCACTTCGGGCTGGCCAAACCTGGCTTTGGTTGAAGCGATGCGAAAATCACAGCACATGGCAAGTTCGCATCCGCCTCCCAGGGCAAATCCATTAACAGCAGCAATTACTGGTTTTTCCAGGGATTCGACAGCCATGAATACCTTCTGTCCTAAAGCCCCAAATGCCCGGCCTTCCATTGCAGTCAGATTTTGCATAAAAGCAATATCGGCACCGGCAACAAAAGCTTTATCACCAGAACCGGTTATGATCAACAGGTCAATGCTGTCATCTGTTTTTATTTGATTGACTGCATCTTTTAATTCAAGAAGTGTATCAGTATTTAAGGCATTTAAAGCCTTGGGCCTGTTTATATATATTGTTGCTATTCTGTCCTGTTTTTCCAGTATCAAGTTCTCAAACTGCATCTTTAGACCTCCTTTCCTTCATAAGTATATTAATAATTATAATACTATCTAATGTTTTTGATAATGCAAGATCTCTGCCATAGCTGCATTAAATAAATAAAGAAGTCTTTACTGCACTTTCTCCATGATTTTATCTGATATTTTTAACCTTAGGATGTTGTAATAATGCATTTTTGTATCAAAAGCGAAACAAAAATGCATATTATTTCATGCCAATTTCAAGTTTAAATTTCAATAAAATAAGTATATAACTTTAATTATTTGTTTACACGGGGTAGACTATCCATATGAACTTTTACATGGAGTGATATAAAATGCGTACACTGGTTGGTACCATCATGACTAACAACAAGGAAAAAAATATTTATTGTAAGGCCAGTAAGGTCACAGAAGCTCAGATAAAAGTAATACGGAATACCAGCCAACCTGAATTAGAGGAAATTGGTTTTACATTTATCAGATTGATTTCTCTGGATTATCCTGACATCAAAGCCCAGGCAGTTTTTTTTGAAGGCCATTTGGACGAAATGAGCCGGGCACTCAAAGATTTGCAGAAATATACTTAAGACTGTCAAATGTAAAAGCCAGGTTTTATTCCTGGCTTTATATTTATTTTGATTCTATGATTTTAATAAATTTGCGTTTTCCTACCTGGATCACCATGCGATCCTCTAATACCAGATCCTCCTCTGCATATTTTTCGCCGTTTATTTTCACGCCGCCTTGCTGGAGCATTCTTTTCCCGTCGCTGGCTGATTTCACCATGCCGTTTTCCAGTAAAAACTTGGGCAGCCAGACCTCCTGCAACTCTGCTTCTATCTCAGGAATATCTTCCGGGATATCTTTTTGGGAAAAAACCAAGTTGAATCTTTCCTCTGCTTTTTCCGCTTCTTCTTTATTATGGTAAATAGTAATGATTTCTTTGGCCAGTTTCACTTTGGCGTCACGGGGATTCAATGAACCGTTCTCCATTTTTGCTCTCATCTCATTGATTTCGCTCATGGGTACTCTGGTTAACAGTTCAAAATAACGGCAAATAAGCTCATCAGTAATGGACATGGTTTTGCCGAACATTTCATTGGCGTCTTCATTTACGCCAATATAGTTACCCAGGCTTTTACTCATTTTTTGAACTCCGTCGGTCCCTTCCAATATCGGCATTGTCAGAGCTACCTGTGGTTCCTGGTCATATTCTTTCTGCAAGTTTCTCCCTACTAAAAGATTAAAGGTTTGGTCAGTCCCTCCCATTTCTACATCGGATCTGAGTTCAACTGAATCGTAACCTTGCATTAAAGGATACATAAATTCATGGATCCCGATGGGCAGTCCTTCTTTATATCTTTTACTGAAATCGTCTCTTTCCAGCATACGGGCAACTGTATACCTGCCGGCTAAATTAAGAACATCAACCAGATTCATTTTCTGCAGCCATTTACTGTTAAAATGTATAATAGTTTTTTCTCTGTCCAGTACCTTGAATATCTGTTCCTGATAGGTGGCAGAATTAATTTCTACCTGTTCCGCAGTAAGCTGTTTGCGAGTTTCTGATTTACCGCTGGGGTCACCAATCCTGGCTGTAAAATCACCTATTATCAGATGTACTTCATGACCCAGATCCTGAAATTGTCTCAGCTTATTCAAGACCACGGTATGTCCCAGGTGTATATCCGGAGCCGTAGGATCCAAACCCAGTTTAATCCTCAGTGGTTTATTCTCTTTAATCGATCTATATATTTTATTTTCCAATTCGATCTCGGGGATTATTTCCACAACACCTCGTTTTATTACTTCCATCTGCTCCAAAACTTGTATTTTTATACTGTTAACCATAAATATTACCTCCTTGCCATAAAAAATAATAGCATAAAGCCGTCACTATGTGCAATAATTAGAGCCATAAGCCGTATATTTAAGTATTAGACTAACCTATTATTATATCCAGGAGGTTACTATTTAAAAGTGAAAATCAATATTACAAATAATACCAAGAAAAATACCAATAAGAATACCAACAAAAAGTCTGCCGGTGGTATTAATTTTAAAAGAATTCTGGTATTTTTAGCTGTTTTGGCTTTATTCGGTTTAATATTTACATCAGGTACTGTTTTATATGCCACAAAGAGCCTTCCGGCATGGGATCCTGCGCTGCTTACCGGTGCCAAAACCACATTTGTTTACGATGACCAGGGAAATATAGCGGCAGACCTGCATGCTGAAGAAAACCGGACTGAAATATCCATTGATAAAGTACCGGAACACCTTAAGCAAGCTTTTATTGCAACTGAAGATAATAACTTTTATAAGCATCACGGCGTTGATCTAAAAGGTGTAACCCGAGCAGTTCTGCGTAATTTTCAGTCCGGAGATCTTACAGGAGAAGGCGCCAGTACGATTACTATGCAATTGGCACGTAATGCTTTTCTTTCCTTTGATAAAGAATGGGAGAGAAAGATCAAGGAGGCAATTTTAGCTTTTAAAATTGAAGCCAATTATTCCAAAGATGAGATTTTATCTATGTACCTGAATAAGATCTACTTCGGCAGCGGGGCTTATGGAGTTCAAGCCGCGGCAGATACTTATTTCGGCAAAGACGTAGCAGATTTATCATTGGCAGAATGCGCTATGCTGGCTGGAATACCGCAAAACCCTAATGTGATCAATCCATTCCAATCTGTTGAAAAAGCCAAAGCCAGGCAGAAAATAATTTTAAACAACATGGTTAAAGGTGGTTATATCGACAAAGCAGCCGCGGATGATGCCTATAAAGCTGAATTGGTTTATGACCAGTCCACCAATAAAAACACGCAGTACGGCTATTTTGTTGATGCAGTCCTGGAAGAAGCATTGGACATACTGGAAAATTTGGAAATATACGATGATCCCAATAATGCCATCTACAAATCCGGCTTGAAAATCTACACAACCATGAATGCTGATTTACAAAACCATGCTGAGGCATTATATTCAAATGATGCGAACTTCCCTGCCGAAAGCAAAAATGGACAGCTGATTCAATCTGCCATGGTCTTGATGGATCACAGTAATGGTGCAATAAAAGCGGTTATGGGCGGCAGAAAATATGAACAAAGAAGAGGGTTTAATCGTGCAACCAGTGCTTATCGTCAGCCAGGTTCCGCTATAAAACCCATAGCTGTCTATTCACCGGCATTGGAAGCAGGTATCATGCCCTATTATGTTTTAGATGATTCACCGATTTCATTAAAAATAGGCAACTCTGTATGGTCTCCCAAAAACTATGACCTGGGCCACCGTGGGTTAATTACCATGCGTACTGCTGTTCAGTATTCAATTAATACTTATGCCGTGCAGCTATTGGACCAGATCGGTATTGGCACCAGTTTTGATTTTGCCAAATCCCTGGGCCTTGAGTTACTCGATACACCGGGGACCAATGATTTAGGGCTTGCACCTTTATCACTGGGAGGCCTTACTAAAGGAGCAACGCCTATGCAAATGGCAGCCGCCTACGGTGCTATAGGTAACGGCGGCGTTTATGTCAAGCCACATTTCATCACAAAAATAGTTGATGAAAAAGGTATCGAGATTTACAATTTTGAATTAAATCTTACCCGGGTTATGTCAGACCAGACTTCCTGGTTAATGACCAATATGCTGCAAACCGTAACTGCAGCTGGAACCGGTACCAACGCCAAAGTACCAGGTGTTCCCACTGCCGGTAAAACCGGGACTTCGGAGCATTACAAAGATTCATGGTTCTGCGGATTTACCCCTGGTTATTCAGTATCCGTTTGGATGGGATATGATGAGGAACTGAATATGAATAATGTTTACGGAGGAGGGTTCCCGGCCAAAATTTTCAGATCTATGCTGCAAAAAGCTCATGAGATCAATAATCCCTCTGCCCTTCCAATGCCTGGAGGAATTGTTCAGGTACAGGTCTGTTCGAAATCTGGTTTACTGCCGGGGGAAAACTGTTCAGAAGAAGCTCTTATCACTGATTATTCCCGCAGAGACTGTATACCAACGGAAACTTGTGATATTCATGAAGTCTTGCTGATCTGTCCGGAATCAGGCAAATTAGCAGGCAAATATTGTCCTGATCCGGAAATGAAAGCTATGGTCAAGACTGGGGAAAATAGCGCTGATAAAGATAGAATACCTACTGAAAAATGTGATATTCATACCGAGCCTACTTTTCCAGGAATGTTTAAAGATGAGGTTTATGTCTGCTTGGATGATCGACATGACGGGAAGCTTCATCTGGCCAATGTAGCCAATCCCCTTCAATCAGGAGGTTGTCCGCGGGATAGCATAATAAAAGTTAAATTAGATCCTGGTCAACACTTGCCCTATTGTGATTTGGAAGATCATCAGATAAAAAAGAAGAAAGCCCGCGATATCATCGATGACATAATTGATTAATGATAATTTGAACTGCCTTAGCAAGTAAATAACGTAAAAAATATCCAACGGCCTGGGTCGGCTGAAAAGCCGGCTCAGGCCGTTTTGTTTTTAATGGTTCCCTACTATCTTCTAGTTCGCTACTTTAATTCAACTACTGTTACCCCATGTCCGCCTTCCTCCAGATAGCCGTCGCGAAATGATTTTACATAATAATGACCGTTTAAATAATTGCGGACTGCTAAACGCAGTGCCCCGGTGCCTTTTCCGTGAATGATGCGAACTGAGTCGACATTGGCCAGGTGGGCATCCTCCAGATATCTCTCAATTTGTTCCAGGGCTTCTTCGGAATTTTTACCCCGCAAATCAATCTCTTTTGAAATGTGTTTGGCTTTATCCAAATAAGTTTGGTTACGGATCCTTATCTTTTTTTCTTCTGTTGATTCTGTTTTTATCAGTTCTTCAGATTTTACCGTTAGCTTCAAAATCCCTACTTGGACTATAACTTCCCCTTGTTTGTTGGGTCCGTCGACCACAAAGCCTTTTTGTTTGATATTTTTGATGAGTACATAATCTCCCGGTTTAATTTCCTCACTGGTTAAATCGGTTTTATCTTTTTGTTGGTTTTCCATAAGGTCTATTTTTTTAAGCTTCTGGCGAGCCTTTTCAACTTCATGCCACTTGGGAAGGTTTTCTTTATCGCTCATCAGTTCTTTCAATTCCTGAATGGCAAGATTTGCTTCATTCTTAATATTTTTAAGGTAATCATAGGCTTCCTGATTGGTTTTCTCCAGGATACTCCTGCGCTCCTCTTCCAGCATCTGCTGCTTTAAGGTTAACTGTTCTTTTTCTTCCTGGAGCTTTTCTTTAAGTACTGCAATCTGTTTTTCAGTGTTCTCATAGCGGTATTTTTTTTCTTTTAAATCATTAAGCATTTGTCCGATTTCCATTTCTCTTACCGGAACCAGCTTTTTTGCTCTCTGCACAATTTCCTGGTCCAGGCCCAGTCGTGCTGCAATCTGAAATGCGTTGCTCTGACCTGGCATCCCAATGGTTAATTTGTAAGTAGGGCTAAGCTTTACAGGGTCAAATTCCACGCAGGCATTTTCCACCCGTTCATTTTGATAGGCATAGTATTTTAATTCGCTTTGATGGGTGGTTACCACTGCTTTGGCTTTCTTCTTCTTGATTTCTTCCAGAATCACTCTTGCCAGTGCAGCACCTTCAGCCGGGTCAGTACCTGCTCCAAATTCATCGATGAGGACTAGTGACCTATGGTTCAGCTTTTTTAATATCTCAATGATATTTTTCATATGTCAAGAAAAAGTGCTTAATGACTGTTCTATACTTTGTTCATCACCTATATCAGCAAAAATATCTTCAAAAATCGAAATAATGCTGTTTTCCCTGGCAGGTATGAACAGTCCGCTCATGGTCATCACCGTTAAAAGGCCGATAGTCTTTAAGACCACCGTTTTGCCGCCGGTATTAGGCCCGGTAATGATCAGTATGTCAAAATCTTTACCCAGTTTCACATCGATGGGCACTGCATTTGCACCCAACAGGGGATGTTTGGCTCTGCTTATATCGATAATGCCGTTTTGATTGATTTGCGGACGAAAGGCATTGGTTTTATAGGCATAACGTGCCCGGGCAAAAATGTGGTCCAATGAAGAAAGCAAGCTCAGGTTGTTTTTAAGTTCCTCCACTTCATAGTTTACGTCCTGGCTCAGTTCCCGCAGGATTTTTTCCACTTCCCTTTTTTCCTCAGCCTGCAGTCCCCTGATTTTATTATTGTGCTCCACCACCGGCATAGGCTCGATAAAAACAGTGGCACCACTGGCAGATTCATCATGCAATATACCTTTTACTTCATAGCGGTACTCTTGTCTTACCGGCACCACATAGCGTCCGTCTCTCTCGGTGACCAGTGACTCCTGCAGGTATTTCTGGTTCTGTTCAGAGCGGATAAACTGATTTAAGTATTCTTTGATACGAAGACGGTAGGTGTTGATCTGTTTTCTTATAACAGCCAGAACAGGAGAAGCAGAATCCTTTATTTCCCCTTCTTCACTTACAGCATCGGTGATTTTTTTCTCCAAAGGACGGTTTTCACTTAATAGACTGCCATAGTTTTGCAATGCCTTATATTTATTTTCATCAGTCATATTTTTGGCTAACCTGGAGGCCACTAATAAGAAGTAGACTTCTATCAGTTCCTGAGGTGAAAGCAAGCCGCCGATCCTGGCTTTTGCCAGTAAGGAATCGATTATTTTCACCCGGTTTAAGAAGGCAGGCTCACCATAGCGCAGTAATTCCATGGCTTCACCGGTTTCGTTAAGTCTACTGAGTACGGTATTTAAATCATTAGATGGTTCCGTCTCCAAAATACTTTGCTTGCCACCGTCAAAATAGGTAAACTCTAATAACTGGGATCTGATTTTATTGAATTCTATTTTTTCAAGAGTTTTCTCATTCATTTGTTACTCCACATTTTTTATGAATTTGCTGCTATTTTTACGTTTAATTTACCAAGTCTTATCACATGATAATCAATGCAGCTCACGGTCCTTGCTTCTGGCAATCCTAATCAATCCCGAGCAAGGAATTATAGTGATTCCTTCATCTTCAAGCTTATCTAAAAACAGGTTCATTCCCAAAGAATCACTGGCCATATGGCCGGCAATGATAACGTTTATATTATTTGCTTTGGCAGCTTCCCGGTGTTTCTCCTGCATATGCATTGCAATAATGGTACCTACACCTGCCGCTGCCATTTTTTCATATGCCTTTTCCGATCCTGAAGTCCCTCCGGTCATTTTAATAAAGATTTTTCCGGCTCTGTTTTTCTTTTTGCCCAGTATGATCTGGGGCCCGGTCTTAAGTTCACGGGCTCTTTTATATTCAGGAATGTCAAAGAGAATGTCAAGCACATCCTGTAAAGTTGCATCTTCAATGGTCTTAAATTTTTCTCTTAAAAAATGATCCACCAAATTATCAGCTGGTGAATGTACACACATGAAAGATAAATCAAGCAATCTTGCAGCATCCACAGCTCTCTGGTGATTTACAGGCAAAGTGGTTCTCTTTACTTCAGAAATACGAGATTCCATCAGGGACTCTCCGATATTGATGGGTACCCCGGCTTTTTCCAGCATATCAGCCTGTACATGCATAACATCATAAAGGGCTGCATATGCTTTTCCTTCCGGATGATGGGCCAGAACCAAATCTATTTTCTGCCTCTTCTGGTTCAAGCGGTCAGCTAAAAGGATTTCCGGTGTTTCTATATCGATACCGCACATAATGGTTTTGATCTCTTCTTCCCCGGTACCAACCAAAATTCTTGTATCACTATAGGGGTTGGTGATGGTCTCCAGGTCAAAATGTGGTTTTTCTTTATCGGGTAATTTTTCATATTCTTTCATTTTGTCTTCCAGCATTTTATTCAGATAGTTACCGCGAATGTCATGATGCTTCCCCATTTCCACTGCCAGATTATATATTTCTTTTAACTTCATCATATATTCCTCCAAAAATATAAATTTACTTTTTACGCAGATAATCTAATAGTCTGTCTTTTTCCCAGGTATTGATTACATCTTCAGGTTCCAGCCAGCCCCTTCTGGCATTGGTTACACCATAACGGATCAGATGCAGGTCTGCTTTATGATGGGCATCGCTGTTGATCGCTGTTTTCACTCCGTATTCCTTTGCCTGGCGCGCTATCTCAGCGTCAATATCAAGCCGGTCAGGATGAGAGTTGATCTCTAAAGCTACTCGATTTTTCTCTGCCGCTTCCAGAATTGGTTCGATATCGATCTCATAGCCTTTGCGCCGGTTTAGTAATCGCCCGGTTAGATGGCCTATGATATTTATGTTCTTTTCTTTTATGGCCTGTATAATACGTTCGGTTTGTTTCTCTTTGTCCAGTTTAAAATTACTATGGATGGAAGCTACTACAATATCCAACTGGTTTAAGACCTCATCATCAAAATCGATTTGTCCGTCTTTTAAAATATCTGCTTCGATACCTTTCAAAATAGTGATCTCTTCTGATTCGCTGTTTAGGGCATCGACGACTTTAGCCTGAGCTGAAAGCCGTTCTTCATTCAGGCCTCCGCTGATGGGCAGAGATTTGGAATGATCGGTTACCGCAATATATTCATAGCCAAGTTCAAGACAGGCAGCTTTTAACTCTTCGATTTTCATCGCCCCATCACTCCAGGATGAATGTATATGTAAATCGCCTCTTAAATCCTGACATTCAATTAATATCGGCAGTTTATCGTCCTTTGCCGCCTCTATTTCACCGGTATTTTCCCGAAGTTCCGCAGGAATGAAAGGATAACCCAGTTGATTATAGACTTGTTCTTCGCTTAATAGTCCCTGTAAACTTTTAATATCCACATTTTGAAATATTTCCTGGCGGTGAGCTTTGGAACCGGTGGTCCATAACAAATAGGGATAATAATCATCAAGACCTACAACAATGACTTCAAAATCTATATTATATAGCAGTTTACCGGATATGCAGTCCGGCTGTGCCCGGTCAATAGAAACAATCCCCGGATAGCTGCTGATCTTATTATATACTGCGGGAAAATCATCCGAAGCCACCAAAATATCAATGTCCCCGACCAGCGGTTTGCCTCTTCTCAAACTGCCAACAATACTGGCATGAGACACTGTATCCAGACTCAGTAAGTAATCTTTAAGCTCTTCTGCAATCGGCATGGATAGCCCCAGTGTAGCCTTACCAGCACTCTTGGCCAACATTTCCAGCCCTTTGATAATATTGTGTTCCGTTTTTCTGCCCAGTCCCGGCAGTTCTCTTATTTGATGTTCTTTGGCAGCCTTCTCAAGTTCCTTAAGGCTCCTGATCCCCAGATTATCATAGATAGTTCTTACAGTTTTATGACCAACTCCTGGAATAGAAAGCATTTGAAGTACCCCTTCGGGTACTTCATCAAGAAGCCTCTGATAAAACTGACATTTGCCAGTTTCCAGCATTTCTTCAATTTTCGCTTTAACAGCCTTGCCTACCCCGGGAATGTTGCCAATGCGATCGAGTCTGTGCAGATCATTGATATTTTCTTCAAGCCTAAAGATGGTATTGGCAGCATTACGATAAGCTCTTATTTTAAAGGGGTTGTCGTCTTTTATTTCCAGTAAATCAGCTATTTTTAATAAAACCTGGGCAACCTCTCGATTTGTCATGTAACTATCCCATCCTGTTTTTCTTTTCCTCTTCTAAAGCTTTGACTATTTCATCATAATCTTCCTGCAGCTTATTAAGCTCATCAGCCAAATTAAGGGCGGTTAATACTGCCAGTTTGGTATTGGACAGATTGGGATTACGTTGTTGGATCATCTTCATTCGTCTGTCTACATATGATGCCAGCATTTGAATATACTCGGGATTTTCAGTACCCTTTACAGTATATTCTTCACCAAAGATTTCAACCATAACCTTATTAATATTATTTCTTATGTTGTTCAGGTCCATCGCCCCCTTAATACGCGTCAATAATATAATTCTATATTTTCATCTTTTATCCTTTTTAATACTATAGGGCATCGGCCTAAAAATTTAAATATGATTTTCTTTTTGTTCACGGGCTATTTTGTTTAAATCTATTCTTCTGCCTTCAACAGTATAAATAACCATTTCTCCAAGATTAGTGGCATGGTCTCCGATCCTCTCCAGATGTCCTGCAACTAACAGCAGTGCAGTTGCCTGGGGTATATTCTTTTGATCCTGCAGCATATATGAAAGTAATTCCCGGAAGATTTGGTCGTACAAATAATCCATTTCTATTTCCATAGCGATCAAGCTATTTGAAGTGGTAACATCTTCTTCAATGAATGCCACCAGGGCTGTTTCTATCATGGCCTGTGCATTATCAGACATGCGGGGTATATCTATCAGCGGCTTGATATACTTTTTATCGTGGAGTTCGATGGCAATGCGGGCAATATCTTCTGCATGATCGGCCATTCTTTCGATATCAACGATTATGCGCAGCACCGTTGCTATCAGCCGCAAGTCACTGGCCATGGGCTGCTTTAAAGCAATTAATCCCAAGGCCTTGCTTTCCAGCTCCATTTGCATTTTATCAACGATATCATCATTTTCAATTACTTCCCTTGCCAGCTGTAGATCTTTATCAACCAAAGACTTTACAGATTTATAAACCTGATCAGCTAACAGCCTGCCCATTTTCGTTACCTCTTCTTTTAATTTTATCAGTTCCTTTTCCAGTGATTCCCTGATCATTTTATAAGCCTCCTTCTTAACCAAAGCGTCCGGTTATATAGTCTTCCGTCCTTTTATCCCGGGGATTGACAAACAATTCTTTGGTTTTACTGTATTCAATCAGTTCCCCATTCAGGAAGAACCCCGTATAGTCAGATACACGAGCAGCTTGCTGCATATTATGGGTCACGATGACAATGGTGTAATTCTTTTTCAGCTCTCCAATCAATTCCTCCAGCTTCGAGGTGGAAATAGGGTCTAAAGCAGAAGCCGGTTCATCCATTAATATGACCTCCGGTTCTACCGCCAGGACCCGGGCAATCACCAAACGCTGCTGTTGCCCTCCGGAAAGCCCTGCAGCCGGTTTATGGACCCGTTCTTTTACTTCCTGCCAGAGATTTGCGGCAATCAAGCTTTTTTCAACGATACTATCCAGTTGGGCCTTATTTTTAATTCCATGGATTTTGGGCCCATAGGCAACATTTTCATAGATCGACATCGGAAAAACAGAAGGTTTTTGAAAAACCATACCGACTTTTTTCCTCAAGGCCACTACATCGATTTCTGCACTGTAGATATCCTTTTGATCCAGATAGATCCTGCCCTCAGTTTTTGTACCTTGGATCAGCTCATTAAGGCGGTTTATCGTTCTTAAAAATGTAGATTTGCCGCAGCCTGAAGGACCTATTAATGCGGTAACCCTATTTTCATATATATCTATATCTATACCATGCAAGGCTTGAAAATCTTTGTAAAATACTTTGACCTCTTCACTTTTTAGCTTAATCTTCAATTTAAACACCTCCATTCAGCTGCTATTGACGTGCTAATTTTCTAAGACTCAGATTAGCCAGGTAATTGATAATAACAATCAGGACGATGATCAATAAAGCGGTGCCAAAAGCTCTCTCCATGGAGATCCCTTCCATAGCCAGTATATACAGGTGCACCGCCATGGTCCTGGCAGGATCAGTTATATTTAACGGCATTCCCAGGGAGCTTCCGGCCGTCAGTATTACGGCTGCAGATTCACCAACCGCCCTGCCTATGGACAGAATTATACCGGTTACGATTCCCGGTGCTGCCGCCGGCAGGATCAACCTTTTGATGGTATACCATTTGGTTGCGCCCAATGCAAAACTATTTGAGCGATATTCCTGGGGAACTGCAATAACAGCCTCCTGAGCCGTTCTGGTTATCGTCGGCAAAATCATGATCGCCAGGGTGAGTCCGCCGGATAAAATGGACCATCCCATATTTAAAAATATTACAAAAAAAACAAAACCGAATAACCCATATACAATGGAAGGTATACCGGCTAAAGTTTCCGCCGTTAATTTCAGCGCATAACCAAACCTGGTATTCTTACGTCCGTATTCTTCCAGATATAAGGCGGCACCCACTCCAAATGGAACTGCCAGTATCATGGCAACCAAAGTAAGATAAATGGTACCGATGATCGTGGTGGAAATGCCGCCTTCTTTTCCTGCCCGGGACGGAGGCTGGGTAATAAAATCCCAGCTTATTGCTGATATCCCCTTCACCACTATATAACCGATGATACCAACCAGTATCGCAATAATGATCAAAGCCGAAAACCAAAACAAAACAGTTATAATTTTTTCCTTCCCTTTAGTTCCCATCTTCAGTACCTGCTTTCATGGAAATACTCACAGCTAAATTCAAAATTACAATAAAAACAAACAGTACGGTTCCGGTAGCAAATAAAGCCGCCTGATGATCTCCTGCTGCATATCCCATCTCCAGTACGATATTGCTGGTCATAGTCCGTACCGGTGATAAAAGGCTATCGGGAATAACAGCTGAATTACCGGTCACCATCAAGACTGCCATGGTTTCCCCAATGGCTCTTCCCAAACCCAAGACGATTGCCGTGATAATTCCTGACCGGGCAGCGGGAAGAATGACCCGGCTGATGCTTTGATAATGGGTTGCCCCCAAAGCCAGGGAGTTGACCTTGTACTCCTCCGGGACAGCATTGATGGCGTCCCGGGAAATATTGATAATGGTCGGCAAAATCATGATTCCCAATACGATTGCTCCAGCCAGAACACTTAATCCTACACCGCCCAGATAATTTCTGATCATTGGTACAATTACAATCAACCCAAAGAAACCATAAACCACTGAAGGTATCCCTGCCAGTAATTCAACCAATCTGGAAAGAATGCCGGAAAATTTCGGGGGAGCAATTTCTGCCATCAGTATCGCCGTCATGATCCCTAAAGGCACTGACCAAATCAGTGAACTTAAAGTGACTGCCAAGGATCCTATCACCATGGCACCGATTCCGAAGGAACCCTTGGTGGGATTCCAGTTCAAATTAAATAAAAAATCAATGATACCCACTTTTGCTAAAAGCGGGATCCCTTTATAGAAAATGAAAAAGGTAATGATTATGATTGCCAGAACTGAGGCGCTGGCGGAAACACGCAGCAGTATTTCCACCAGTCTTTCATTTATTTTGTTTCTTTTCATGCAGATCACCGACTTTATAATATTAAACATCTATTTTAAGGTTTTACTGATGGCACCTTCTTCAACAATGATGGCCTGTCCTTCGCCACTTAAAGCAAAATCCAAAAAGGCTTTGGTCAAACCCTGGGGTTCCTCAGCAGTGATATAGATAAAGGGCCGGGAGATCTTATACTGGCCGGATATGATATTGTCAACAGTTGCTTCGGTTCCTTCAATTTTTACAGTTTTCACTTTATCGTCTACGACTGCCAGCGATATATAACCGATAGCATTTTTATCAGTTTCAATGATGGTCTTCACTGCTCCGGTAGAATTCTGCACCACCGCTTTGTCAGTTATGGCATCCTTACCCATTACCAGTTCTTCAAAAGCACCTCTGGTCCCCGAACCTTCTTCCCGGTTCACCAAGGTGATGGCTTCGTCACTTCCGCCAACTTCACTCCAATTGGTTATCTTTCCTTGATAAATGCTTTTTAACTGTTCAAGAGTAAGATCAGTAACCTGATTGGCCGGATTTACTGCTACGGCAATGCCGTCCAATGCCAGGATGTATTCCGTTACATTTTGGTTTTTTTCTTCCTCTTTTAATTCTCGGGAAGCAGCTCCGATGTCTGCTGTTCCGGAAACTACAGCTGTAATTCCCTGAGAGGAACCGCCACCCTGAACATTGATCTGGGTTCCTGAATTTTTAGCCATAAATTCTTCCGCTAATACTTCACTGAATGGCTGAACCGAAGTTGATCCGGCAATTGTAATAGTTCCTGACAGTTCACTGGTCTGCTCTTGATTATTGGCATCCTGTTTTTCGGAACCTCCACAGCCTATGACAGCCAGACTCAATAACAACAAAATTACTGCTAAAATAATACTGATTG
>JAAZFJ010000316.1 GCA_012511795.1 Syntrophomonadaceae bacterium | reverse complement strand
CTCCCAGAATGCGAATATAGATGGTCTGTTTGGTTTGATTCTGCTTCAACTTTCTCCCTCCAATTTATAGCCTATTTTGATCACTGTTTTTATTTGCCGGGCAGCAGTCCCCAAAGACTGGCGCAATTTTTTGATATGATTGTCCACCACCCGGTCATTGCCGGCAAAATCATAGCCCCAAACCCGGGTTAAGAGACTTTCACGACTTACTACTCTACCACGATTTTCCATTAAGATTTTCAAAAGGGTAAATTCCTTAGGGGCCAGGATTACTTCTTCATCATTTACATAAGCCGTATAACGGAAGGGATCTAACTTAATTCTGCCGACTGTCATGGCTTCATTCCTGACCATACCTTTGGTGCGTTTGATTAAAGCTGTAACCTTGGCATAAAGCTCGGCCAGGGAAAAAGGTTTGGCGATATAATCGTCACCCCCCAGTTGATACCCGTGTAATCGGTCATTCTCCTTATGCCGGGCGGTGATAAAAATAATCGGCACCTCGCTCCTTTTTCTCAGTTCCTGGCAAATTGCAAATCCGTCAACCTCTGGCAGCATAACATCCAGAAGCACCAGATCATAATCATTCTCCAGACATTTTTGCTGGCCCTCACCACCGGTGGCGGCAAACTCTATATGATAAGTCCCCTGGCTTTTATCTGTAAAATAGTCGGCAATGATTTCCCTGAGCTCGGCATCATCCTCAACTAACAGCAATTTGAAAGCCATTTTTTTCACCTCCAATTACAGGGTAGCACACAAATATATCTTTACTGTGTCCTATAAAACTTTTGTAAATTTATACGCATGCCCTGCGCTAAAACATCACCTTATGTAACAAAAAGAGGGATCATTTCCCCCCTCAGGTTTAATCTGAGTTTTAAGTTGTTATAACACGAATTTTGCTAACCAAATGATATATACTCCAAACATTGTCTTGTTGTTCATAGCCTGCTCTTTTAATTTAAATTAGCCATTGCTGGTTTTATACTCCTTTTCCACGGTTTATAAACAGATATACCGATCATGACCAGCATGATCAAGATCTGCAAAAGATATAAACAGCAGAACCAGGCCTCCGTCATAAATTCCGCCATTTAAACCGGAGTTTTTCACCTTATCTATTAAGGCAAACATCTGCCCGATTCCTCCGACACCAATACAGGGGATGAGTAAGATCGTAAAAATCCATTTTAACGTTACCCATCGGTGTTTTAAAAATCCCCACACGGTGAAAAAACCGTAAACAAGACCCTGGAGAATAGTGAATAGGGCTGCAGGCATAATTACTTTTCGATACAATTCCGGAACTAATGGAGCAGTTATTAAAAATTCTGCTGCGTCTGGACTGGATAAGCATATAACCACAAGCACTCCTATACACACTGTAGCCCCGAACCATATGCCTGCAGAAATAATATGCAAAATACGCAGCCACTTTAAACTTTTTCCTTTCATAAATGCCTCCCTACTAATGACTATTTATAATGTAACTTATTGAACCTCCCGCAGCATTTTTCCCATGGATCTCTATACTTTTCTTATCTATACCTGATTTATCTTAATCCAGCAATTTCTTCATGCCGGTGAGGATCATTAAATCTACTGTAATTTGAGGAACCTTGGTGTTTAATATATCGATTAGTTTTTCCTCACTGCTTCCCCATATTAAAGGCGTCATTTTGATCAAATGGGGCCAAAGCTCATCATGGACCGCAAATTCATACTGAATATCATATGTATCCACAAGGTTCAGCTTATGTCTAAAATATTTAACTACTTCACGATTTGAATAATCAACCGTTTTCTCTCCTTGATAAATGATGCCTCTTAATTCACGAAGATACTGTGGACCTGGTACCACCTTTATGATCCTACCCTCATCATGCAGGATCCTTTGAAACTCACTATAATTTGCCGGTGAAAGAATGTTTAATACAATATCAAAGGTCTTGTCCAAAAAAGGCAGTTTTGCCAGGTCGGCAACACACCAGATAATATCAGCATTGTTGCTGGCAGCGATATTTATGCTGTCTTTGGAAATATCTGCCCCGGCAAATACATTATCTGATTTTTCCTGAGTTTTTCTGTAAATATCATAAATATGTGACCCTTCACCACAGCCAGCGTCTAAAACAGCCTTATTGTCCGGAAAATGAGCGTTTATTATTTCGATCAGCTTATCGATCAAGGGATCATAAAAGCCAGCTAAGCAGACCTGATGCCTGGCGGCAAATAATTCTCTGGAATAAGACGGAGAATTGGCTGCAGTCAATAAATTCAAGTATCCCTTTTTTGAGAAGTCGAAGCTATGATTATTATGGCAGGCTAAACTTTTATGGTCATCAATAAACATCTGACCGCTGCATATCGGACATTTAAATAGGTATTGCTTGGTTTTGACCAGTCCCCTGGCCCGGTCTATTTTTTTAGTTCTTTTGATATCCACTTTCTAAAATCCACCTGCTTCACGTATATATTCATAACTTTCCTTTACTTTGCCCAGGTTGATGGTATATATTGCCTATAAAGAATGGTTATGCGTAATTATCCACGGGGGGAATAATTACAATTTAGGGGGGATTGTAATGGCCAATCAAAGAAATGCCATGTTCGACGTATTGAAAGGACTGGGCATCATTTCTGTTATTTTAAGTCATACCTATCGGGGAGGCACTGATCCTTTCGCCGTATTTATAAGGGAAATTGCCATGTGGTGTGTACCTATGTTCTTTATGGTACAGGGTTATTTTATGAGAAAGCCGCAAAATTACTGGCAGTCCAGTTGGAAAAAAATCAAGCAGACCTATATCCCTTATCTTTACTGGGCAGTGGCATACGGCATCTTCTTCTGGATTACTGTGGGCAAATCATTTACTCTGTTAGATATCCTTTACGGCAAAACTGCCTTGCATCTTTATTACATGTTTTACTATATGATTTTCGCCTTATTCTGCCCGCTGCTTTATTATCTCCCGCGCAGGTTAAGGATCTTCACTCTTTATTTAATGATTTTCAGTAATATCGCCGTTACTCTTATCCTGGAAATCTCTAAAACTTATCATATCAGCATCCTGCATTGGTCAGGACCCAACCCCCTGAAATGGTGGGGCTTCCTGGCCTTGGGTATGTTAATTGCTGAATACCCTCAGATCAAAGCCTATATCACTCAGCATGCCAAGCCGTTTTTTCTTGGTTTTGTAAGCCTGGCGATCATCGGGCTGGTAGAACCGTATTTAAATAATACTGTAGGTTACCTGTTTAATAAAGTGGCGCTTTTCCCGTTATCCATCGGTATTACTTTTGCCTTGGCCATATACTACAGCAGCGACAAGCCTCTGGGCGAAAAGTTTTTATCCTATGTTGGCAACAGGACATTAGGTATTTACCTGGGCCATTTTTTCCTGGTAGACCCTTTGCGCAACATAATTTTGCCGGGAGACAGATTTCTAGTGGCTATTATAGTTTTATTATGCTGTTTGGCCGTCAAAGAACTCAAAGACAGGACCTTATTAAAAACTAAGAAAAAGGATACATCAATTCCTGCATAAATATTACTCTTAATAAATACTTGATTTTGAAAAGAAGCTTTTTTATAATCTGTCTGCTTACCGTTAGCTGTAATTAATTCATAAGCTACAGGAACTATCAAAGCTTCTTTTAGTTTCCTGTCTAAAAAGTACCTGTTAATAGTAACACTTCTCTGCCCTTCATTCATATTATAACCATAAAGAATTACACTTTTTGCTGTTATTAATTGAAATGGAGGTCCTTTGAGTTTATGAATAGTGAAAAATCACTAATCTCAAGTTCTTGTCCTGAAGGTTACTGGGGGCATTATACCATCTCCAACCAGGACTCTTTGGCTTTTCTGGCCGGCCTTTTCGGCTTAACGGAGGAAGATTTGCTCAAGGCCAATCCCCACATTACTTCCCCAAACCCATTGGAAGCAGGTACTAAAATTCATATTCCCGGTTTAGTCTCTTTCCCGGCGGGTATAATTTTTACCCTGACTGATAAGGAACTGCCTTTTGCCAGTGGAGGGGGTGCTTTTATTCACCTAAGCCCTGAGGGAGGTCAATCGGTCAGTGTTATTGCCACCTTGCCCACACCTTCATATTTCGGAAGTTTTGACCTGTATTTAGTTGAAGTACTGGCCAGTGCCAGCAATATATTTGAAGGCCAATTGTTTGCCACCCCGGATGATCCGCCCAGTTGGGCAGCCCGTGTAGATTTACCCTTTTTAACCTCTCTGTCGCCAGAGTCAGAAGTGGTCATTCGTCCCTTTAATTCTGTAACCGGAAATGCCGGTCAACCTATTCTACGAGCTAGCCTTGCTGAATTGCCTGCTATGAACTGCTGGACTTCTGAGGTTCTATCAATTACCAGTGAATATGATAGTGAAAAAGAACTAAGCGAAACTGATGCAAAAAAGGATTTGGTAAATGGTGATGATCCCGATGAGGCAGAAGTATTTGATGATATTGAAGCTCTGGACTCTGAACTCAGTAACATTGAAACAGAAGCATTATCAGAGAATGAAATTGCATTAATTAATGAAACAGGAGTGCTGAACAGGGAAAATCTTACTGAAACAGAAAGTGAACCACCCCGGAAAGGAATTATATTCGATATGGCCCATAAATTAACCGAAAAAATGAAAGACCACCTCCCTGATCAGCAAGCCTCTCCTGAAGCAGAAGATTTAGCAAGTGAAGACAACCCTTCCGAACAGGCTGCTGAACCGGGCGAAGAACCAATAATCGCTGATACTGATCTTTTAACTGGGGAAGAGAACCTGTATCTGGAAAATGAAGCACACTCACTGCCTGCGGAAGAGCTTGCCGTTGTTGAAACAGAAGCTTTAGAAGATGAGGAAAACCAACCTTCCCAGCAGTCTGATGAATCTGGTGAAGAACTGATAGCCGCTGATACTGATCTTTTAACTGAAGAAGAGAACCTGTCTCTGGAAAATGAAGTACAATCACTGCCTGAGGAAGAGCTTGCCGTTGTTGAAACAGAAGATTTAGGAGATGAAGAAAACCTATCTTCCGAGCAGCCTGGTGGGCATGAGGAGGCAGAAACTGTTGATGCTGATTTGTTAACTGATAATGACCATCTGCTGCAAAAACAAATGGAATCCATTGCTGAAGAAGAGACGGCGCCGGATGAAATTGAAAGTAGGTCTGATGATAACAGCAACCTGCTTGACCAGGCAGAAAATATAACCGCTGAACAGGAAGTTGATCCAGTTGAAATAGCTGACAGTGCAACTCCGTTTATAAAACCTGTCCTCAACCTTGATTATAACAGCAGAAAAAGCACCGTTAAATACAGTCCTTACTCTTCTAAAAATAAAAATCGTGTCCCTGTAAATATAGTGCTGAATGGAACAGCAGAGACTAAACATGCCATCGGTGTTGCCAGTATTCAGTTGTTGCCCAGCCAATTAATGATAGCTGCACTAAAACTGCCTGACCCGGCAAGCCTGGGTGAACAGTATAATTATTATACAGCCTGGTTGATAGATGCCGGCAACAGTAAAACAACCTCTGTTAGCATGAAAAAGATGCTCAATGGTTGTTGGGTAGGCCAATCTTCCAGCGGCTCATTAAAAGCACTTGATTTAATTATTATCACTGCAGAAACCACTCTAAATGCAAAGGAACCTGCTGGCCCTGAGGTATTGATCGGCACTTCAGCCTGATAAATTAAATTTCGGAAAGGTGATGTGATTAAGTTGTTACTGTCAACGGGACCAGTTGAAAATGCCGCTGCCAATGCTTCAATAAGCACATGGGTAAAAGTATTAAATAATAATCAGGCTGGTGAAGTAAACGTTGATGTAACTGTTTACAGCTTAAATGGAGAAAAAGCCCAAATTGCAAACAGTTCTTTTGTTGTCCAGCCCATGTCTTCAGAATATGACGTTTTTGAAATAACAGATATACTGGAATATGAAGTTGAAGTATTGCTTAGCAACAGTCAAAATGTTTTAGTATCTATCTGGGGAAAAGATGCCGATGCCAATTTAGTAGCAGCTCATCGTTTTAGCAACAATGAGCTTTCAGTGATTAGTCAGACTGATAACAAAAATTCGGTTCCAAAAGCTGTCAATGCTAATACAGGCAGTAAAAAAAGCAAAGCTGGCCGGCGTCGTAATAGATGATATATTTCTGCTAATATTAGCTGTCTTATACAGGGCAGCTCTTTTTTTTAATATTGCTGAATCCTTGTATGACTATATCTTTTACCTGCTATCATAAATTGGTTTTTCAGGCCACCTCGTTAGTAATTGTTTAATCATGCAGATAAACCTGATCAAATAAATAAACACTGTGTAACTGTATGAAAAGTCTCCGGAAGATGCGGCATATATGAAACCGGGTGGACAGAGT